>JBGCES010000796.1:0-39283 GCA_045106545.1 Saprospiraceae bacterium | reverse complement strand
AGTTGACCCAGTGACGGGACATGTTAAGTCTTGGGTTGGTGGTATTAATCATAAATATTTTCAATACGATCACGTTAACTCTAACGTGAGTCGGCAAGTAGGTTCTACTTTTAAACCATTTATTTACGCTACTGCGATTGCGTTGCAAGGAATTTCTCCGTGCTTCGAAGTTATTGATATTCCCGTTACGATCTTACCTGGTGAGGGCAATTTTTCACTATTAAAAGAATGGACACCGCGCAACGCTGACGGCGAATACACAGGCGATCGTTTGACTTTACGTGAAGGCTTACGCCAATCCAAAAATACAGTTTCAGTTTATTTGATGCGCCAATTGGGTGATACTCGACCAGTTCGCGGATTAATTCACAATATGGGTATTGATAGTACGCGTAAATATCCAAATGGTCAACCGCGAGTGCCGCGTCAACCTTCAATAGCCTTAGGCGCAGCGAGTTTGTCCGTTTACGAAATGACGGGCGCTTACACCACTTTTGCGAATAATGGATTATACAATAAACCTATTTTTATCTCACGAATTGAAGATAAAAATGGGCGGGTGATTTATGAAGAATTACCCGAAGAGCATCTGGCACTAAATCCATCTGCTAATTATGTGATGGTAGATATGCTCCGTTATGCAGGTAAATTAGGTGGATTAAAAAGTGATGCAGGTGGAAAAACAGGTACCACAAATAGCTTCGTAGATGGCTGGTTCATGGGTGTGACGCCTAGTTTAGTGGTCGGTACATGGGTAGGAGGTGAAGATAATTGGATTCGCTTCCGTAGTTTGATGTACGGACAAGGTGGACGCATGGCAAAACCATTTTTTGTCGATTTAATCAAGCGATTAGAAAACGATCCGAAAGCTGATTATGATGTAAAAGCACGCTTTACGCGACCTGCGGGAGATTTAGGCATTGTGATTGATTGTGGAGAATACCAAAATGAAACAGATGAAGTCGATCCTAAAGGCGAAGAAGATCCGTTTGACGAAGACCCATTTGGTGAAGATCCATTTGGAGAGGAAGATGAATTTGGTGATGGAGAGATTGATTTTCAATAATTAAATTCAACGCAAAGAATGCTTTGCAAGCATAATTAAAAATTGTTACTATTTTAGACGAAAATCCCGATGAACATCAATGTTTATCGGGATTTTTAGTTTTTAATGCGATCATTTTATGTAGCCAAACAAAATCTAGAATACGTTTTTTTATCCTATTTTTGTTAAATTAAAAAAGGAGAGACTTTGATAAATTTCGTGGATAAATTATCCAAGATGTTTTAATGCTACCTTCTGGTTGCTTTTTAATGGTCTTATATGTGACCACGTAATTTATCAAAGAACAAACAATAAAAAAAGTTGCCTTTCACTATGATGAAAAAATGGATTAATACTGCCTTTCGTAAATACTACGAGTATCGGATGCGGCATGTGGAAGAATTTATACATCGTCCACATGAGGTACAAAGAGCAGTTTTTGATCATTTGGTGGCTACAGCTGCCAATACGGAATGGGGGAAGAAATATGATTACGCAACTATTAAAAATCCAAAAATATTCGCTGAACGAGTTCCTGTAAATGACTATGAATCGCTCAAACCTTGCATTGAACGGATGATGCACGGCGAGGCGAATGTACTTTGGCGAGGAAAAATCAATCGATTTTCTAAATCAAGTGGAACAACTAGCGACCGTAGCAAATATATCCCTGTTTCGGATGAAAATCTACACGATTGCCACATCCGTGGCACTTGGGACACCATGACGTTTTTTTATAATCAACGCCCAGACGCCCGACAATTTGAGTATAAAAGTTTGCTGATGGGAGGGAGTTTAAGCCAATTTTCGGAACATCCCGATACGACGATTGGTGATGTTTCTGCAATTATGATTAGCGAAATGCCGCTAGTCGCTCGCCCATTTTTCACACCAGATTTTGAAACGGCACTCTTACCTAATTTTGAAGAAAAAATTGACCGCATGGCGCGGACAATTGCCAAAGAAAAAGAGTTAGTAATGATCGGTGGCGTGCCTACTTGGACCGTTGTTTTGTTGCGTAAGGTGCAAGAAATAACGGGAGTGACTAACTTTTTTGAGTTATGGCCTGAGTTGCAAGGTTATATTCATGGAGGGGTAAGTTTTACGCCCTATCGCCAGCAATTCGCGGAATTATTTCCTGGTGAGCAAGTTAGTTATCAGGAAGTTTATAATGCTTCAGAAGGTTATTTTGCTACCCAAAATGACTTTTCTAGTGATGACATGTTGCTCTTGCTGAATAATGGTGTTTACTACGAATTTATTCCGTCAGAAGAGTGGGAAAAGGAATTTCCCAAAGCAATTCCTCTGTCAGAGGTGGAAGTTGGTGAATCGTACGCAATGGTGATAAGTACGAGCAGCGGTTTATGGCGTTATCAGCCTGGTGATGTAGTTGTCTTTACTCAGAAATATCCTTATAAAATTAAGATAACAGGAAGAACGAAACAGTTTATCAATGTATTTGGTGAGGAAGTAATGGTCGAAAATACAGATCGTGCTTTAGCGCAAACTTGTAGCGAAGTGGATGTGCGCGTAGCAGATTATTCTGTTGCCCCGATCTATTTTGCAGGTAAAGAAAAAGGTGGACACGAATGGCTGATCGAATTTGAAAAAGCTCCAGAAGTGCTTGAAATTTTTGCTAAACAATTAGATAAAAATCTACAAAAAGTCAATTCTGATTATGAAGCCAAACGCTATAAAAGTATGGCTTTAGAAGAGTTACGTTTACATGTCGTACCCAAAAACACGTTTAATAATTGGCTGAAATCAAAAGGTAAATACGGTGGTCAGCATAAAGTACCACGGCTTGCAAATAATCGTAAATACGTGGATGAGATTTTAGCGTTCTTAAATGATTAAGTAGTTTCTATTAAATAATCGACACTTTTTTATATTTTTCCGTTATGCGAACTATATCATACCTAACAGAAGAAGAAAAAGTAACTTTAAATGAAGGTTATAAAAATAGCCCCAAAAGTCATTTTCGTAGAAAATGTCATAGTATTTTACTTAGTTTCGAGGGGTACAAAGTATTAGAAATCGCCAACTTATACAAAGTAAGAACTCGTACAGTTTACACTTGGTTTAATCACTGGGAATCGAATGGTATTTCAGGGTTGATCATGCTAAAAGGGCGAGGTATAAAAGCTCCGCTAGACCAACTCTCAGCCCAGCAGTTGCAACAAGTCAAAAAGACAGTAAAGCAACATCCTCAAAGTTTGAAAGTAGCTTGTGAAAAGTTGAGCAAAAAATTTGGATTCGTAGTCACTAAAAACATGCTCAAAAGAGTATTAAAAAAAACTCAAATACAGTTGGCGACGGCTTCGTAAGTGTTTGAAATCAAAACGAAATACGGAAGAATATGAAATGAAATTGGCACAGCTCAAGGAGTTATTACTACTTGAGGCACAGGGTTTTATTAAAATACATTTTGCCGATGAAAGTGGTTTTAGTTTAACCCCAAATGTTCCTTACGGATGGCAAGAGATTAATCAACCTATCCGTATACCAACTCAAAAAAGTAAACAACTTAATACTTTCGGTTTATTGACATTAAAAAATGAACTAACAGTTTATACATTTTGGGGAGCGGCTACTGCCGAAATGATCATGGCTTTTATTGACGATTTTGCTAAGAAAACGACTCAAAGAACTGCAATTGTTTTGGACAATGCTACTGTACATCATTCTAATAAATTTCATGATAAAATTGCAGAATGGAAAGAGCTAGACGTTGACATTTTTTATCTACCTCGCTATAGTCCACATTTGAACATTATTGAAACGCTCTGGAGGAAAATGAAATACGAGTGGTTACGACCACAGGATTATGAAAATCTCCAAAGTTTAGAAGCAGCTATTGATAATATTCTAATCAAATTTGGGACTAAATATACAATCGATTTTCAACAAATAGAAAGTGTCGATTATTTAATTTGAACTACTTAATTCATAGACGAAATACGTTTTTCTCTAAAAGAAATATTTTTCACCTAAAAACCTATTGAAATTCAATCTTAGCTTTGAATCGTCTTTGCGTATGCTGGTCTGTTTTAGAATCATAAATCCAATAATCATTTAGCACAGATGCGTATTGAATTTTAAACTCAATTTCACTAGCACTTTCTACCATTTCACGCGTTTCTGCTGTCCAAGCCATATGGAAAACTTCGCGTACCTCACCTGCTCTCATCACCGTATTATTTAAGTTCCGCATTCGTAATTGCCCATAACTAACTTTGCGGTCTGGTTTGATGTAATCTAGTAATTCATCGTAAGTTTTAAACTGTTTTCCGTCGTAAGTCAATTCAATTGATTTGACTAACGCGGGACCAGTTCCGTTGTTGACAGCAATAAGACTAAAGCCTTCACTACCATAACTCGGATTTACTTTTAGGTATGGCCAAACCATTGCTTTTTGCTGTGATTTAAGAATATTTGCTTCGTAAACGGAAACTAATAGTGCTAAAATACTGATGCATAATGCGAGTAGCGTACCAATGTTTTGAAAGGTAAATAGTTTATTTTTCACAATAATGCTGCTTTAAATAGATGAATGATGTGTATAACAAATTGAGTAAATCCTTTCTGATTAATCCCATTAAGATCTACTTCGGAAAGTACAATTTGCTATACACACCTGTAAATTGGATACTTATAGTAAGCTCTAATTTATCAAAAATTAGAAAGGTTTTCTGAGTGACTTAACTTTCAAGTTCAAAGTTTTAATATTGGCAAGCAGTATAGCCTGTGTAAGATTCCAAGACGACATCAGCTGGTATCACATTAGCAAAACTTACTGGAATGCCTTCATACGGATAGTCAGTACCACCTCGGACTACAATAAAATGTAAATGCGGATAGCCTACCAAACCTGTTGCGCCTACTTCGCCTAAAGTTGTTCCTTGGTTGACGACATCACCTTCCTTCACATAAATACCGTTTTCTGGAGAATGATAATATAAACCGAAGGTATTATCGCCGTGGTCAATGTGCAAATAATTACCTGAGCCACCAGGACCATTAGCTGATTCTTTTACTTTGATAACTGTTCCGCCGCGTGCTGCGGTAAAAACTGTTCCTTGTGGTAAATCAAAATCAGTCGCGTATTGATCTGGGCTACCAGAAGCATGGTAAGATTGAGAACAATTCGTTAAACCCGTAGAAAATTGAGTAGTAGGTGGAAATGGAATCACATAAGGTGTGGTTGCTGGATTAGAATAGATCAATCCGTTGCAACCCATTTGATTTTGATATTCAAAATCTAATACCTCGCAAGGCGACGGAGGCGGCTCGTTTTCAATAATGGATTCTACTTTTGAGGAACAAGCAAAATGGATAAGTAGTAGCAGGGCTACTAGTAAAGAAGTGCATTTCATGATTTAAAATAGTTTAGTTTGTAAAAAAGCTTTACTCTTTGTTTTCGTAGCTAAAAGTTGTAGTTAAAATGCAATCTTCTAATAAAATTATAAATTCAAGGGGTAAGATACAAGTTTTGAAATTAGGAAATAAATTAATTATACTCCCTCCGTCTCTGCCTCTCCCACTTCTATGTTAACGTATAGTCCCATTTCTTCCAAAACCTTCCACGCCGCATGCATTGATTTTACACCATCTTTTACTAAAATCAAGTAGCGCGGCGAGCGTTTAATAGATAATCCAAGTGATTTTCCTTTATTGGCTACCAACTGCATAATCTGTTGAAATAAATCTGTCTCGTAATAGGCAGATTGAGGATTTTCAACAAAGTAACAGCGGAGTTTATTATTTTTTAAAATAATTCGCTCAAAGCCTAATTCTTTGGCTAACCACCGCATACGAAGTCCAGTAAAAAGGGTATTGGTGACTTTGGGAATTTTGCCAAAACGGTCAGCTAATTCAAGTTTAAATTTTGCCAACTCATCTTTGGTTTCCAATTTATCCAACTTGGTATAAAGGTGCAGACGTTCCTGTACGCTACGTACATACTCGTCGGGGATTAACATTTCTACGTCCGTATCAATCTGTACGTCGCGGACGTAGGTACGTTTTTTCTCTAATTCTTCTTTAAAGAGATCTTTGTATTCGTTTTCTTTAAGTTCTTGAATGGCTTCTTCTAGAATCTTTTGGTAAGTCTCGTAACCAATATCCGTGATAAAACCGCTTTGCTCTCCTCCTAATAAATTACCTGCTCCACGAATATCTAAGTCGCGCATTGCGATATTAAAACCACTACCGAGTTCTGAATATTCCTCCAATGTACGCAGGCGTTTACGTGCTTCGGGAGTCAGTACCGATTGTGGCGGAGAGAATAAGTAACAAAATGCTTTTTTATTAGAACGTCCTACGCGACCGCGCAATTGGTGTAAGTCAGACATCCCAAATTGATGGGCATTATTAATAATAATTGTATTCGCATTAGAAATATCCAGTCCAGTTTCGATGATATTGGTACAAACTAATACGTCGTAGCGGTGATCAATAAAATCAAGCAGCCTTTTTTCTAATACTTTAGAATCTAATTGCCCGTGTGCAGAAGCGATGTCCACATCAGGGCAAATACGGCGAATCATTGCTGTAATATCAGGCAGCGTTTTGACGCGATTATGTACAAAAAAGACTTGTCCACCGCGATTGATTTCGTAATAAATCGCCTCCTTAATCACATCATTATTAAAGATGCGCATTTCGGTGTGAATGGGTTGGCGATTAGGTGGTGGCGTGCGAATAACAGATAAATCGCGGGCTGCCATTAAAGAAAATTGCAACGTACGTGGAATTGGCGTAGCGGTAAGCGTTAGCGTATCAACATTTACTTTAAGGTTACGTAACCTTTCTTTCGCTGCTACGCCAAATTTCTGCTCCTCGTCAATCACTAACAAACCAAGATCTTTAAATCCAATTTTTTTATTTAAAATCGCATGCGTTCCAATGACAATATCGATCTCGCCTGCTTTTAATTTATTGAAAATTGCCGTCTTTTCTTTGGTTGTACGGAAACGATTTACATAATCTACCGTTACGCCAAATTCGCCTAAGCGTTCATTAAATGTTTTATAGTGTTGTAATGCTAAAATGGTCGTTGGTACTAGAATCGCGACTTGTTTACCTCCTACTACCGCCTTGAATGCAGCTCGTACTGCAATTTCAGTTTTACCAAATCCTACATCACCACAAATCAGTCGATCCATTGGATATTCCTTGGTCATGTCCTCTTTGACATCGTTGGTTGCTTTGAGTTGATCGGGCGTATCTTCGTAAATAAACGACGCTTCGAGTTCATTTTGCAAATAGCCATCAGGTGGAAATTGAATGCCAGGTGTGGACTTACGTTTGGCATAAAGTTTAATCAGATTGGCAGCGATGTCTTTAACCTTTTTCTTCGTCCGATTTTTTAACGATTTCCACGCATCAGAGCCAATTTTACTCAGCTTCGGCTTCTTTCCATCCTTTCCCGAAAACTTAGAAATTTTGTGTAAGCTATTAATACTCACATACAATACATCATTATTCAAATAGAATAATCGCACAGCTTCCTGTACATGACCATTTATGTCAATTTTCTCTAAGCCCGAGTAACGACCAATACCATGATCAATATGCGTGACATAATCACCGCGTTTGAGCTCGCGGAGCAAACGCAGATTTAAAGCTTTATCTTTTGTAAAACCGCGACGTAGTTTATATTTATGAAAACGTTGGAAGATTTGGTGATCGGTATAGCAAGCAATTTTCAGTTTAAAATCTACAAATCCTTCGTTGATAGCTACTGGAATCGGATGGAAATCTACATTGGCTTCGAGGTCTTTAAAAATAGCATGGAAACGCTCGACTTGTTTAGAATTGTCCGTAAATAAATAATTATCAATTTCGTCTTTCGTATTCCCTTGCAAATTTTCAATCAGCATAGGAAAATTTTTATTGAAAGACGGCTGTGGTTGACTGTCGTATGCAACCTGTTCGGTAAATTCTAATGGTTGGTGTTTGCTATCCATGAAACCAACCAGCGGGTATTTGCTAATATCCTCGATAACTTCATCAGGGCGGATAAATGCGCGGTCGCGGAAAATTTCGGCGAGTTCGGATTCATCCAAAATAGTAACCGTTTTGGCAAATTCTTCCGCCTTATCCAAACACTGTTGCAACTTTTCCAGCAGTACTTGAAAGTCACGTACCCAAATCGCCGTTTTTTCTTGCAACACCCGAAAAATTGAAACCTTCTGATCTTGCGAAAAACGGGTGTTGATATTCGGTACGATGGAAACTAACTTAATGGTCTGTTTGGATAATTGCGTAGTTGGGTCAAACGTACGAATACTTTCTACTTCTTCATCAAATAATTCTATCCGATAAGGCCACTCGTTTCCATAAGAGAAAATATCGATAATACCGCCACGAATAGAAAACTGCCCAGGTTCATAGACAAAGTCTTCGCGTGCAAACCCATATTCTACCAACACCGAAATTAAGGTGTCAACATCAACATCTTCTCCTATCGCAATCGTTATGCGATTTTCGTTAAGTACTTCTGGCGCAACTACTTTTTCAAATAATGCTTCGGGATAAGTCACCACAATTTCGCCCGTTGCATTAGAAGTTGTAATTCGATTAATCGTCTCCGTGCGTTCTAATATATTAGATGTATTGAGTGCCTCAAAATACTGAGGTCGTTTAAACGAATCAGGAAAAAACCGCACAGGCTTTTTATCAAATAAGGCTGCAAGATTATTCTGCATGTATGCTGCTTCCTCTTTATCCGCTGCGATCACCAAGTGATTTTGTGGATGCACCATGAATGTTCCTGCAAGGACGAAACTTGCCTGAGCGCCGCGCAGTCCTGTAAGTTGGATACGAGTTAGCTCGTCAGCTTGGAGGGCTTGGGTGATCTGAGTAGTTCGAGAGTCTTCGCGATAAAGATCGAGGATGCGTTGGAGATTTTTCAAATTTTGTTGTGGTTGTCGTGGTTAACTTTCGTTGCAAAAGATGAAGATTATTTACACATCAAAAGTTAACTCTACCTTTCCACTCGTCGCGTGCGCCTGACAAGTCAAAATATAACCTTCTGCTACTTCATCATCATCTAGCGCGTAGCAAACTTCCATTTTGGTGGTTCCATCCGTGACCTTCGCCATACAAGTCGAACACGCGCCCGATGTGCAAGAATAAGGCGGATCAACCTTAGCATCAATCAGCGCATCCAAGATAGTTTTACCCGCTGGAACTTCTACGGTTATTTGTTTTTTATCTAAAGTAACAATGGCGGTAGCATTGCCAGTATCTTCTGCTAAAGCATCAGCCGTAGCGGCGGCAGATTTGTTGGTAGTAAAGCGTTCAGTGTGAATTTTTTTGTCTTTGATTTGGCGATTCAGTAGTGTTTGCTCTACTGCATCAATCATTCCTCCAGGACCACAGATGAAGTATTCTACCTGCGTTGTTCGCGCGGGGTTTTCTTCTAAAAATTTCGCAGCACTTACTGCATCAATACGACCGACTTTTCCTTTCCAGGTAGGTTTTCCTTTTTTAAATGCGCTGAATATTCCACTCGCTTTTTCCAATTTCGGCTGACTCAAAACATGGGTCACAAAAAGTTGCCCAGCGTATTTTTTTTCTAAACTATCCAGACCATCTTTGAAAATGATAGAATCTTCGTCACGGTTACCATAGAATAAGTAGATTTTACTCATCGGTTCTTCTTCGAGAATCGTTTTGAGGATAGAATATAAAGGCGTAATCCCGCTGCCTGCACCGAATAGGTAGTAAGTCTTTACATTGTCTCCATCCACTTCCGTGTAAAAACGACCTTGAGGCGGCATCACTTCCATTGTATCGCCTACTTTGATCTGGTCGGGAATGTAATTGGACATTTTTCCTCCACTCACGCGTTTAACGGTAACAGTTAGTCCGTCTTCAATTGGACTGCTGCACATAGAATAAGCACGACGAACTTCTTCGTCTTTGATCATTGACTTTAAAGTCAAATATTGACCTTGCTTATATTGAAATTCGTCTTGTAAATTAGCGGGAACATCGAAGGTGACGGAAATAGCATCATTAGTCTCCTGATGAATGTTTTTTACTGAAAGAGAATAGAAATTGCTCATTTTGTATTTATTGAAAAATATGTCTTAATTTTAGGTTTGAACGTAGGAATGGTTTTGCTACGTTATGACTAATTCTAACACGTGGTTTTAATTATCGTTGTGAATTTTTATAAAAATTAGTTAGAGACGAGTATAAGTCTTATGACTGTAGCCTTTTTAAATTAATTACTTCCCATTCGTTATCGCCTCTAGATTAAAGTTTTCCACATTTGATTGTTGGTAATTGTTTAAAATGTTAGTAAGATGAGAGATTTAAAGTATTTGTTAGCTTATATCATGCCGCTATCGGGTTTAGCAGCACTCTACTTCGGTGGAATCTGGTCATTTGCCACCCTGATTATTGCCTTTGGAATTTTACCCATATTTGAATTTGCGCTGCCACGTTCTGTGGTTAATCATTCCCCTGAAGCAGAGGATTTCCGATCCAAAATCGCCTTTTTTGATCTACTGTTATACAGTAATCTACCAATTCTATTTGCCTTGATTTTAGGTTATTTTTACGTATTGTCAACTCAGACTCTAGCAACTTATGAGCTAGTAGGTATGACGTTGAGCATTGGCGTATTGTGTGGAACAATGGGAATTAATGTAGCGCATGAATTAGGTCATCGAGTAAATAAATTTGAACAATGGATCGCACAAGCACTATTGCTCCCGGAGATGTATATGCATTTTTTCATTGAACACAATCGAGGGCATCATAAGAATGTGGCAACGGATGTCGATCCTGCGAGTTCGCGTTATGGAGAAGTGATTTATGCTTTTTTTGCTCGTTCAATAGTCTATAGTTATCTAGATGCATGGCGATTAGAAAATCAACGACTGAGAAAAATAGGAAAGTCTGTTTTCTCTTTAGAAAACCAAATGCTGCGTTTTCAATTCATTCAATTGGGGTATTTATTGACGGTGGGATTAGTCTTCGGTTGGACGGTTATTCCTTTTGCATTGGCAATTGCATTGATTGGAGTATTAAATCTGGAAGCGGTAAATTATATTGAACACTACGGCTTGCGGCGAGAGCTACTACCTTCAGGGCGCTATGAAAAAGTGAGTCCACATCATTCCTGGAATTCTAATCACGAAATGGGACGTATCTTTTTATACGAATTGACGCGTCATTCTGATCATCATTTTAAAGCGACGCGTAAGTTTCAAATTCTACGGCATTTTGACGAAAGTCCACAGTTGCCCTTAGGTTATCCTGGTTCTATGTTATTGGCATTGGTTCCGCCGTTATGGTTTGCAGTGATGAACAAAGAAGTAAAAAAGTATAATGCACAATTAGTATAAAACGAAAATAGGAGGTTTCAAATTGAAGCTTCCTATTTTTCTTTGCAGTAAATTTACAACTCACCGAAATGGAGGCATTCGAAAATGGTTTACAAATTGCTACTTATGATATTTTAAAGTAGCGAGTGATTTACAGCGTTTAAGTGAGTTTTTGTATAAAAACTTGCTTTAGATGCGCTCTTTCCGTTCCTTCGCTGCCTAAATTTGCAATTATGGCTAGAAGACTCTCCATCATTATTCCTGCTTACAACGAAGGCAAAACTATCCATTTGATTTTGGATAAAGTCAAGGCAGTACAATTGATTTCTGATTTAGAAAAAGAGGTCATTATTGTCAATGACTACTCTACAGATAATACCGAAACAGCCATTCAGCACTATCAACAAGCGAATGCAGATTTAAATATTCAGTACTTCAAACATGAATTTAATCAAGGGAAAGGTGCCGCTTTGCATACGGGTATTCGACAAGCAACAGGCGATTATTTAATTATTCAAGATGCCGATTTAGAATATGATCCCGCCGAATACAATATTCTATTAAAACCGATGATTGATGGCGTGGCAGATGTCGTTTATGGTTCGCGTTTCATGGGTGGAAAACCGCATCGCATTTTATTTTTCTGGCATTCGCTCGGTAATCAATTTCTCACGTTCATTTCCAATATGTTTACCAATTTGAATTTGACGGATATGGAAACCTGCTACAAATTATTTCGGCGCGAGGTAATTCAGTCTTTGGATTTAAAAGAAAAACGCTTTGGATTTGAACCCGAAGTGACTGCGAAAATGGCTAAAATTCCGAAAGTAAGAATTTATGAAGTCGGAATTTCATACTATGGGCGGACTTATGAAGAAGGGAAAAAAATTGGCTGGCGCGATGGTTTCCGAGCGATTTATGCGATTTTGAAATATAATATTTGGGCGAAATAACAAGAAGCGAGAGGTGAGATCGCTGCGCTGTGAGAAGAGAGAAGGAGTTATTTTTCAATAAAGAGATAATCGTAGTGAATCAATGCCTTTTTACCATTCTGACCTAAATATTCTCTTGCCTTTTCTGCGCCATATTGCGCTATACCTACGCCAATTTGCTCACCGTTTTCATTGATAACTTTAATTAAATCGCCTTTTTTGAATTCGCCTGTCGTCGCGGTAATTCCAATTGGTAACAAACTGGTAATCTTCTCAGCTGTGCAAAGTGCGCGTTCTGCGCCCGCATTAATTTTCACTTCTCCTTTGCGTTGTAAATCGTTGTAAGCTATCCACTTTTTGACGTTAGAAACCTGTGTTTTGGCTGGAAAAATAGTGCCGATATAGTCGTTATTATTAATCGCTAAGAGCGTATTTTGTCGTTTCCCGTTTGCAATAAAAGTATCAATACCCACTTTTGCTGCTTTCTGTGCGATGCGCAGTTTCGTTTGCATTCCGCCGCGTCCGAAAGAAGATTTGCTGGGCGCAATCACTTCCAATATTTTTTTATCATCACAATCAATTTGTGGAATAACTTTACTGGCTGGATTTGCGGGCGGACCATCGTAAACGCCATCGATATTAGATAAAATAATTAATCCATCGGCATTTAGCATCGCAGCGACTAGGCCCGCCAATTCATCATTATCCGTAAACATTAATTCGCTGACTGATATTACGTCATTTTCATTGACGATGGGAATGATATTATCTTGCAATAATGCTTGAAAACATTCGCGCATATTCAAGTAATGCTGACGGCCGCGGAAGTCTTCTTTCGTCGCTAATACTTGCGCACAAAACATTTGATAGTTAGCGAAGAACTGTAAATACGTATTTAATAATTTCACCTGCCCTACTGCGGAAAGTACTTGCCGCTGCGTTATTTTACTCCAAGTCGCAGGTACTTGTACCAACGAACGTCCTGCGCCCACTGCTCCCGAAGAGACTAAAATAACCCGCGTTCCTGTTTGTTTTAACGCTGCGATTTGATCAACTAAATGACTTATTGTCGTCAAATCCAATAAACCATCCTCACGAGTCAACACATTCGTTCCAACCTTGATAACCAACGTTTTAAAGCGATTTTGCATAGTAATAAAGTGAAAGGTAAAAGGGAGAAAGGTAAAGGGACAACCCATTACAAATAATTAGAACGAGGCAAAGATAAGCGAACGCTGCTTTACTCGTTGACCACTATTTTAGAACTAATTTCCTCACAAATCGTAAATTAAGAAATGATTCTGCCAACTATCTTTTGCTTAGAATCATTACTAATAAAAGACTGGCTGTTATTTTATTAGCAAATATTGTACTTTTGCTAACATTTTTGAAAAAATATATTAACGTATAACAACCTAACCAATAATGAGTAACGGTTTACACCAATTAATTAAGGGGTTACTCGCTACTCGTTAATTTGTTACTCGTTACTTTTAAACCTTTATAAACTCTCGTTCACTTATGGCTTTCGATATTGAAATGATTAAGGCGCATTATGCAGCCTTGCCCGCAAAAGTTAACCAAGCGCGTGAAATGTTGGGTCGCCCGATGACTTTAGCAGAAAAAACACTTTACGCTCATTTGCATGACGAATCTCCTTTACAAAAATATAATCGTGGTAAAGATTATGTATTCTTTGCACCTGACCGCGTAGCGATGCAAGACGCTACGGCGCAAATGGCATTGTTACAATTTATGATGGCAGGGCGTGATAACGTAGCTGTACCAAGTACGGTACACTGTGATCACTTGATTCAGGCAAAAGAAGGTGCGGATAAGGATTTGGCGATAGCGAATGATGTGAACTCGGAAGTATATGATTTCTTAGCTTCTGTTTCAGATAAGTATGGTATTGGTTTTTGGAAACCAGGTGCAGGTATTATTCACCAAACGGTTCTGGAAAATTATGCTTTCCCAGGTGGAATGATGATTGGTACAGATTCGCACACCCCTAATGCGGCAGGTTTAGGTATGATCGCTATTGGTGTTGGTGGTGCAGATGCAGTAGATGTGATGGCAGGAATGCCCTGGGAATTAAAGATGCCAAAACTGATTGGCGTTAAGTTGACAGGTGAGATGAGTGGCTGGACTTCATCAAAAGATATTATCCTGAAGGTTGCAGGTATTCTGACTGTAAAAGGTGGAACTGGTGCAATTGTCGAATACTTTGGCGAAGGTGCAAAAAAATTATCTTGTACAGGTAAAGGTACAATTGGTAATATGGGCGCAGAAATCGGCGCAACAACCTCTACTTTTGGTTACGATGAATCCATGTCACGTTACTTGAAAGCAACTGAACGTGCAGATGTAGCAGCAGCAGCAGACACTGTAGCGGAATATTTAACTGGTGATCCAGAATGTTATGCAAATCCAGAAGAATACTTTGACCAAGTAATCGAAATTGATTTAAGTAAATTAGAACCACACTTAAACGGTCCTTTTACGCCAGATTTAGCTTGGCCAATTTCGAAGTTTGCGCAAGCAGTAAAAGAAAACGAATATCCGCCAGTATTGGAAGTGGGTTTGATTGGTTCTTGTACGAACTCTTCTTACGAGGATTTATCGCGGGCAGCTTCTTTGGCGCAGCAAGCGATTGATAAAAAACTAGCAGTAAAAGCAGAGTTTACCGTAACGCCTGGTTCGGAGCAAATTCGCTACACGGTAGAACGCGACGGTATCTTAGATAAATTTGAAGGAATGGGCGGCGTCGTTTTGGCAAATGCTTGTGGACCATGTATCGGTCAGTGGGCGCGTCACATGGAAGATCCAACGCGTAAAAACTCCATTATTACTTCCTTCAATCGTAACTTCGTGAAGCGGAATGATGGCAATGCTTCAACGCATGCTTTCGTAGCTTCGCCAGAGATTGTAACTGCAATGGCAATTGCAGGTGATATGACTTTCAATCCGTTGACAGATACTTTAACCAATGCGGATGGGGAGCAAATCAGATTAGAGCCACCTGTAGGCGAGGAGTTGCCACCAAAAGGATTTGATGTAGAAGATGCGGGTTACCAAGCACCAGCAGAAGATGGAAGTGGAATTAACGTTACCGTAGCAGAAGGCTCTAACCGTTTGCAATTATTGACGCCATTTAAGCCGATTACGCAGGCGCAAATGACTAATATGCGCATTATGATCAAGGCGCAGGGTAAGTGTACTACTGACCACATTTCTATGGCGGGTCCTTGGTTGAAATATCGCGGGCACTTAGAAAATATCTCTAATAACTGTT
The DNA here is from genome assembly GCA_045106545.1 of Saprospiraceae bacterium. GTDB lineage: Bacteria > Bacteroidota > Bacteroidia > Chitinophagales > Saprospiraceae > JBGCES01. The sequence goes on along the minus strand of JBGCES010000796.1, from coordinate 23,665 downwards.
ACATCGGAGCAGTTAATGCTTTCAATGGTGAAACCAATAGAGTTTTAAATATTGAAAGTGGAGAATACATGGCAGTGCCTGATTCAGCACGTCACTACCAATCAAAAGGTGTTGGAACAGTAGTGTTCGGCGAAGAGAATTTAGGAGAAGGTTCTTCTCGCGAGCACGCAGCAATGGAGCCACGTTTCTTAGGTGTAAATGCAGTGATTGTAAAATCTTTCGCTCGGATTCATGAAACGAACTTGAAGAAGCAAGGAATGTTGGCACTGACTTTTGATGATACAGCAAGCTATGATTTAGTACGCCAAGACGATAAAGTGAGTATTCCAGATTTTAGCGAATTCGCACCTGGTAAGCAATTAACTATCGTTTTGGACCATGCAGATGGTACGCAGGATTCTTTCAAAGTAAATCATACTTACAACGCAGCACAAATCGATTGGGTACGCGCTGGTTCTGCTTTGAATAAGATTCGCGAAGATGTAGCGAATGAGCAATAAATTAGTTAGCTAAGTTGATTGGTTGAATTTACTCACCTATCATTATTAATACAAGAAGGGGAATAGCCAGTGAAATGGTTATTCCCCTAATTTTTTCCCTCTCTCCTTCTCTTGCACTTTTACGCGATGTTCCCCTATTTTCCAAAAGCCCAAATCAGAAAGTCTGGTAATATTTTTCCCCAAGTCTGTTGATTATGCTCTCCATCCGCCACTTCTACATATTGAATTTCTTTGCCATCATTTTGATAACCAATTTCTTCCAACGCAGCAATCAAATCATTTGTATCATCAATGGAGTCGATGATTCCATTATTATTGCGATCTGAGGTTTCATCCTTTGTCCCTGTTTGTAACCAAAAACGCATTCCTTCTCGCTTACGCGAATTTTCTACGGTTGTATGAACGATACGATCCGCATCAGGATCTTCTTCTTGAAAAGGTTGAGAACGCCACCACAACGCTCCAGAGAAAACACCTACGATTTGGAAAAAACGTGGATAATTCCACGCCAAGTCAAATGCAGATAAGCCACCTAGCGAAAAACCTGCGAAACTATTCAAAGCTGGATCTTTAGAGACACGGTACATCGTACGTACGAAAGGCAACAATTCATCCAAAACAAATTGGCTATACGCTGTGGCCTTACTTCCTCTTTTTTCATAATCAGGTTGGTCGATAGTGCCGTATTCTTGCATACGGTCAGCGGCATGAATGGCAACTACGATTAGTGGCTGAATGCGTTCTTTTTTATAAAGTTGTTCTAAATTTTTGACCAATTGTACGGCTGCCATATCCTGTCCGTCATTGAAGAAGACGACAGGATAAGTTCGCATTCCAGGACGTTTGTAGATGGGGGGCAAGTATAAGTCAATCCGCACTTCTCGTTGAAGAAAATTGGAAGAAATGAAGTGTTGACGGACTTTTACGTCTTTTTCAATACTTTTTTTGAAAGTTTTTTTAAAAAAAATTGAAAAAGACTTTCTTATGGAATTCATTAAAAGAGCAATTTAGTTACAAGTATTTTAGTTTAACGAAATTAAATTTTGTTTTTAAGCAAAAGCTATGTCGCTAACCAAATATAGTACTACCTGTTGTTTTTTTAATTCGCTGAAAATCAGTTACTTTTGTAAACGTTTTTAAGAAGAACACGTTCTAAGCAATTGTATAAGTAGCTGTCATTAATAATCATGAACTTACTAATTCTTATTGATTTTATTGAAGCTATGCGACATTTTTTAATTAGAATTTTATTTAAGCAAATAAAATTTTGTGCTTGTTTTATAAAGGTAGTATTTATCATAAATACAAAGCGTTTACGAGCAAAGATATAGAAAATCGTTACTTTTTAGCCTTAGAATAGATTTTACAAAGTGGTTTAATCATGCTTGTTTAAATTTAGTATAAAGTCGTCAGTCACGAGTAGTTTTTATAGATGAGTTGTCTGGCTTCACATTTATTTCATATAAAACATCTAATCATTCCAAGTTATGTCTGTTAAAAAAATTGGTATCCTTTATGGTCAGGAACGTTCATTTCCTGAAGCATTCGTTGAAAAAGTAAATAGCAAAAAAGTTAAAAATGTTATTGCTGAACCCGTGAAGATTGACAAAGTGATCCAAGCGGAAGTATCTGAATATGCGGTAATTATTGACCGTATTTCTCAAGATGTACCTTTCTATCGGGCAATGTTGAAAAATGCAGCAGGAACTGGAACTGCTGTGATCAACAATCCTTTTTGGTGGAGCGCAGACGAAAAATTCTTTAATAACGTAGTCGCGACTAAGATTGGTGTACCCGTTCCTAAGACGGTATTGTTGCCTTCAAACCAAAGACCTGATGATACTTCAGAAGCGTCTTTCAGCAACTTGGCATTTCCTTTAGATTGGGATTCTATTTTCGATCACATTGGTTTTCCAGCATATATGAAACCACACGCTGGTGGCGGCTGGAAGAGTGTATATAAATTAACAGATCGCGAAGATTTCTTCAATAAATTTCAAGAAACCGAGCAACTGGTAATGATGTTGCAAGAGGAAATCAAATTCGATGCTTATTTCCGTTGTTATGGAATTGGTGGCAAGCACGTTCGCATTATGCATTACGAACCACGCAATCCACACCACTTACGTTACGTAGCTAACTTCGATGTGTCAGATGAATTGATGAAGACGATGGAAGATTACGTTTTACGTATCTGTAATGGTTTAGGTTATGATTTTAATACGGTAGAATTTGCGATTCGCGATGGTATTCCTTACGCGATTGATTTCTGTAATCCTGCACCTGATGCAGAAATTACTTCCGTTGGTCAGGAGAATTTTGACTGGGTAGTAGAAACGGCAGCAGATTACGCGATTGAGCGTGCTTTAGCACACCGTCCAGGTAAAGATAACTTAACTTGGGGTGGTTATATTAAAGACTCAATTGCTGCTCACGCGCCAGTTAAGAAAACGACTACGCGCAAACGGGCAACTACTAAGAAGACAACTAAAAAGTCGTAAATGAAGCATTGAATTGTTGATGTTATCAAAGTCTTTTTGATAATATCAACAGTTCAAGGTTGATGATGGAACGTATAACTACGTAATTTAGCGTTAGTTTTTACTGCATAGCACGTATTGTAAGCAGAATGCAAGCTATATTTGCATTTGCTTACTGATAAAATAGGAAAAATATGAAGTTCGATAAACCACCTTTTCGATTGGCTATACTTGATATGTATCAAGGTTACCCCAACCAAGGGATGCGCTGTATTCAAGACATAGTGGCGCGCTATCAGGATCAGGTGAGTTACGAGATATTTGATGTACGTGGTAAAGGGGAAGTACCCGATACCGATTTTGATATTTATATTTCGACAGGTGGACCAGGTGATCCATTGGACTTCAATGGGGTGTGGGATGTGCGTTATTTTGATTTAATTCAGCGCCTTTGGGAACACAATCAAGACCCTTTTCTACCGCGTAAATTTGTGTTTTTTATTTGTCACTCTTTTCAAATGGTTTGTCACCATTTTGGAGTAGGAGAAATCGCTTCCCGCCGTTCTATGTCCTTCGGAACATTTGATTGTAACTTGACCAAAGCTGGTAAAAAAGCAGCTGTTTTTTCGGGTTTAGATAATCCTTTCTGCATTGCAGATTTTAGGAATTATCAAGTCATTCAGCCCAATGAAGAGCGGCTGCGAGAATTAGGAGCTAAAGTTGTAGCGATTGAAAAAGAACGACTACATGTTCCACTAGAACGAGCAATAATGGGTATCGAATTTTCGAAAGAATTTTTTGCGGTTCAATTTCACCCAGAAGCCGATGCAGCGGGCATGTTAACTCATTTTCAACAAGAAGATAAGTTGAAACATATTATCAATAATTATGGAAAAGATAAGTATGCTACCATGATTAATGATCTCCGCCACCCCGATAAGATTCTTAAAACTAATGAAACAATCTTACCTAATTTCCTTGATAATGCAGTTCGTGTATTGGAACAAGCGTTGATCTTAGTATAATTACAGCACTGCACCTTAAATCCTTTTACCGACAATGATAACCGACCTCCGGCAGTCTTATAACTCCAAGTTTACCTCCGAAAAGTATCAGACAATGTTAGACGACATTGCTGAGATTTATGGACATCGAGCACCTTTTCGTATTGCAGAAACGCCCGTTTTTGTATCATCCGCATTGCGGGATAGAATTTTTACTGCAATTGAAGACATTACAGAAACATTGATTCGTCCTGACTTCAAGGAGCTATCCAAAAGTGCTGTACAAGCTGGACAATCTGTTCCAAATGAAACGGATCATACTACCTTTTTGCAAATGGATTTTGGTATCTGTTTGGATGAAAATGGTGAAATGACTCCCCAGTTGATTGAAGTACAAGGTTTTCCTTCACTATATTTTTATCAAGAAGCAGCAGCTCAGGCTTACGCTAAGCATTTTGAATTGCCAAAAGGTTATGACCATTTGTTTCATGGTCAGGATCCCAAAAGCTATATCGAACGCTTGCGAAAAATAATCGTTGGAGATTGTGATCCTAAAAACGTGGTACTATTAGAAATCGAACCTAAAAAACAAGCCACAGCGATCGATTTTTATGTATGTCGCGAATTAATCGACGTGCCGTTTATTTGTATTAGCGAGGTAATTAAGGAGGACAAAAAGTTATTTTACAAAGATGAAAGCGGAGAGAAAATTAGAATTGAACGCATTTTTAATCGGGTTATTTTTGATGAATTGATCACCCGTGATGATTTACAGCGTCAATTTAATATGACGGAAGATGCGGACGTAGAGTGGATTGGGCATCCCAATTGGTTCTTTCGAATTAGTAAACATACGCTGCCGTTATTAGATAGTCAATATGTACCAAAGTCTTATTTTCTTAATGAATTAGAAAATTATCCTGAGGATTTACATAACTACGTCTTGAAGCCGCTTTATTCTTTTGCTGGTTCGGGCGTCTTGCTTAATATTAATCCCCACGATTTAGATGCGATTAAAGATCCAGAAAACTATATCTTACAAAGGAAGGTAACTTACGCACCGATTTTAGAAACGCCAACGGGTAAAGCCGTAGTAGAATTACGGATGTTGATGTTATGGGAGAAAGATGCGCCCCGTCCTGAGCTTGTAAACAATCTAGCGCGGATTAGCAAAGGTGAGATGATTGGTGTGCGTTATAATAAAAATAAAGATTGGGTAGGAGGAAGTATTGGTTATTTTGAGGTATAAATCTTGACTTTGCATAAATGAAAAAGCGGAATCTTCCATGTTGAAGATTCCGCTTTTTTGATCTCAAAATATCTTGATAGTCACCTATTTATTTTCTAAAGATTCCATTAGTCGTCCCGAAATTCTAAGGAAATCCATTTCGGTAATAATACCAACTAATTCTTCTCCCTGAACTACTGGCAAGCAGCCAAGCTTATTATCTCGCATGGTATGCATTGCATTTATAATAGTAGTATCTGGTGTAACCGTAATCGGATTTTTAATCATAATATCCTCCACTATTTTAGTTTCAGTTACGCCATTCATCGAACGGTTGCGCGTAAAATGACGGAGTAATTTACGTGAAGAAACCAGACCTTTGAGTTTACCTTTACTGTCCTCTACTGGTGTATAGCGTATCTTTCTCCATTCCATCATATCTGCCACCAATTCAATGATGTCATCCGATTGCACAGTGAATAAGTCCGTTTCCATAAATTCTTCCACTTTCAGTTGCGAAGGGCGATATTCACCTAAGTCTTCACGTTTGGGAATTTCCCACTCGTGGACAGGTTTACCACTTTTCTGATTTTCAATAATACTTTTGGTAAGCAAAGTTAGTGCTTCATCACGAGTAGCAGTTTTGATCAATTTTGAAAAACTGCGTAATTGCCAACGTGCTCCTGTACTGTGCGTTTTTGAACGTTCTTCAATAATGCCCAGATAGAGATCGATGTCAGCTTGGTCGATTCCGCGACTTAATAATCCTTCCCGCGCAATCGGTAGTAATTCATTGAGTACTAAATCTTTTACACTAATTTTTTCATCATTGAACCAAGTGAACTTAGTATCAATACCGTACTGCGAAGCTTTCATAAAGTTATCGCGCACGTCTTCAAAGCCAATGTGTTGCGTAATATCAGGATATTTATTTGCCATACCAATCATTGCGCCGAGCCAAAAAGCGGCATTGGCAGTTTCGTCAATAACGGTTGGTCCAGCGGCTAATACTCGATTTTCAATACGTAAATGTGGTTTTCCGTTTTCACTAATTCCATAACAAGGGCGATTCCAGCGATAGACGGTAGAATTGTGAACTTGTAAAGCCCGTAGTTTCGGAACTTTTCCGTTTTTCAACATTTCAATCGAATTCTCTTCTACATCACCACTCAATAATACCCGAAAACGAGCAATATCTTCTTTATAAATCTCTAATACGGACTCTTTCAACCAATCATTTCCAAAACTAACCCGTGGACTGCGTTGTCGCATGTGTTCATGAGTAGCTCGCGTATCTAGTGCTTGTTGAAACATGGCAATTCGAGACTCATGCCATAGCCTTTTTCCAAAAACTAAAGAGGAGTTTGCTGCTAATGCTATGGTCGGTGCAGCAAGCGTTTGAGCGATATTATAATACATCGCGAAGTCTTTAGGAGCAACTTGTAAATGTACCTGAAAACTCGTGTTACATGCTTCCAAGAAAGGAGTCATGTGCTTGAGTAATAATTCATCAATTCCGCTTAGACGCAACTCATAAGAGCTACCAATCATCTGTTTATTGATGGCTTCCATCAAGGCGAAATAGCGTTTCTTTGGAGTCAGATTATGCATCTGCATATCGGACAAACGTAGCGTAGGTAGGATTCCTGATAAGATAATATCCGCTCCAAGTTTGTCTAGTTTTTCTTGAATCTTTTCTAGTTTGGTTCTATTTTCCTCGTCCAGAATACTTAAACATTTTCCTTTAAATTCATGTGGAGTGAGGTTGGTTTCCAGATTAAACCGGGCTAATTCTGTTTCACACCATTCATATTCCTTCATCGTTTCCAACGCTTCTATTGCAATTGGAGCGGCTTTGAAGGTTTTCTTATCTACCATGCACATTTCCTGTTCTGCCCCAATTCGAATAATATCAGATTCGAAGTAGTCATTATCTAACATGTACTCTAGTGCCTGAACATCATCGAGGAGTGAGCGCACAAATTTGTGCATTTGAGTTTTACTTTCTACGAGGGATACTTTTTGTTCGCCCATTTAGACTTGGATTTTAGCTATAAAAAATAGGTAATAATAAATAGTAGGGTAATCAGTTATTATATAACTGGTCATTCATATACGAAATAGTAATTGTAAAGATGTGTTTAGGTTGAGTCAATACAACAAAAATCAAAATATAAATAATGTTTTGGGAAACAAAGCAGATGGTAAAATTTTATTATAAAAAAAATGCCGAACGTTTCTAAAAACATTCGGCATTTAATGATTACCAAATAATATTATGGTTGCGCAGGTGGGTTTGGAAAGTTGCTGTAAAAGCCTTTCAATTGCCCATTAGTTTCGATAGATTTAATTTCATCAATCATTTGAATTAGTTTGTTATCATTTACCTTCACTTGTTCGCCTTTTGCGGCATCAGTTTCATCATTCACATATTGATATAATGTTCCGTGTAAGTCATTAATTGCTTTTGTCGCTGCAAAACGTCTCCAGGGGGATTGCCCCATATTAACGGCAATATTTTTCAATTTACCTGCGGAACTCATAATTGTTTCCATATCCTGAGCCATCGTTAATCCAGCATAATTATCAATAAAAGACATCGCACTATATCCATCTACTCCATCCCAATTTTCCTCAAAATAACTCAAGTATTTCTTATCATTACTTGTAGCATAGATACCACCTACTGCTGCTAAGATAGAACCGTTTTCTTCGTTCTCCAGCTGTTTAGCATATTCCAAACCTTTTGCTTTGTCCAGATTATTTAGCATTGCTAATCCCGCAGCAACCACGTCGTAAGACTGATCGTTTTTAATCGCACTTTCTGCAACCGGTAGATATTTCACATCTTCCGTTTCTGCTAATTTAGCTAAAGCTGCACCCCGCACTTGTGAGTGGGAATCGCTTTTTGCCAAGGTTTCCAAGGTCGAAGTAATTGAATCATCAACACCTAAACTTTGCAACGCTAAACCGCGCACCGCGTAAAATTTGTCTTTTAGAGCAGATTTTAAAACTGCAATCGCTGCTGGATTTTTACTCTCTTTCAAATACTCTACTGCCTCAATCCGATCCATGAATTTAGATGCATTTTTGTATTGAAAAATATAATTTGCTTCGGTTTTATTGTCTTGTGTGATACCCAAAAGAACACGGTCTGCATCAAAGTTAACTAGGGCAGGCTCTTCGTTAGCAGCAAAGCTAAAAGTCTGCGTTCGTTGATTGACCATTACTTCTTTGCGCATTTTCGTACCATCTTTCAGGTAAATATCTATTGCTACAGGTAATTGAAAAATTGCTGGCATCGCTTCGGGGTTTTGCATTTGCGCAACTTGAACCGTTGTCATTTTAGTCGTTGCATCGTAACTATAAGCCACGTCTAATTCAGGGTGTCCTTGCTCTAAAAACCATTGATTAAAAAACCAATTCAAATCTTCACCCGTCACATCTTCAAATGCCATCCGCAACTCGTGTACTTCCACTGGCGAATAAGAATTGTCATTCAAATATTTTTTTAAAGTGGTAAAAAATGCATCGTCACCTACATAGTTACGCAACATGTGCAGTACCAAACCACCGTAGTTATAACTATGTGCATCAAACATTTCTTCCTTATCATCATATCCAAAGTGAATCAATGGGTGAACACCTTGCGCTTGTGCTGAACTCAAGTAACCCGACAATTCGGACATCCGATGATAATCTGCTTCATCTACGCCGTGCTTTTCTTCCAACCACATGTATTCGCTATAATTCGCAAAACCCTCATTCAAAGTCAAATTTGCCCAACTTTCGGTCGTTACATAATCTCCAAACCAGTGGTGCATCATTTCGTGCGCTACGATTTTTTCATTGGTCAAATTATCAATCAATTCTCGATCCGTTCCATGCATAAATTCACCAAAAATAACTCCCGTAGTATTTTCCATTGCCCCCGACACAAAATCGCGCACGGCAACCTGTGAATATTTTTGCCACGGATATTTGATTAATTTATCCGAGAAGAAAGTCAACATTTCTGGCGTGTAAGGAAAAATATCGCGCGCATATTCTTTGTATTCTGGCTCAACGTAATAATCTACCAACATACCATTCCAGTCGTCTTTTACCACTGCAAATTCACCAATCGCAATCATAAATAAATAAGGCGCATGTGGCTGATCCATATTCCAATAATCGGTACGTGTACCATCATTATTCAAATTAGAAGTCACGAGAACCCCGTTACTCAATGTCTTATATTTATCTGCAACCGTTAAATACATCTCTTGAGTTGTCCGCTCGTTTGGTTTATCGATGGTCGGAAACCAGCGCGAGTTATTTTCGGTTTCTCCTTGTGTCCAGATTTGTTGTGGTTTATCGCCATCTTCTCCGCGTGGATTAATAAAAAATAAACCCTTGTCAGAAGTGATTGCCTCACTCCCACCTGATTCTGCAGGTGTCGCTACGTAATCTATAAAAATGTTGTATTCCTGATTACGTGTAAACTCGCGTCCAAGATCAATTTTTATTTGCTGACCATCGTATTCGTATTTCAGCGGTGCAGCTCCACCAACAAAACGTACTGCGTTAAATTCAAATCCTTTTGCATCCAAAATCAAAGAATCGGTTGGATAGAAATAAGGTTTTAATTTTAAAGTTGCTTTACCAATTACCTGTTCCTTTTCCCAATTAAAATTCAGTTCTAGTTTGGTATGCAGCAAATCATTCGTACGCTTGTAAGAAGGATTATAGCGTTCTAATTTATATTCTTTCTCTTCCATCTGTTCTGCCATCCCTTCTTCTAGCGGTGGTGCAGAAATGACCATTGTATCTAAATCACGGTACTCCGTTTCGGGTACGCTAATGATGGCATCCTTGGTTTTACAACTTACAAGTAAGGTGATAACTACAAACAGTAGCGGAAAATACTTCATAATTCTATTAATGTGTAATGATTAATGGTGTAATGATTAATAGATCAATACATTTTGCTTGATGTAAAAAGGCGATAAAGAGCGTGCAAAATTAACCATAATCGGATGAAATTCAGTGATTTATCGTCTAATGCAATGTTTTTTTGGAGTAACGTTTGAAAGCTATTCGTTATTTTTCTAATTTAGTAAGGTATTTGCAAATAAAGAGAGGACAGAAGATAGACCATTTCATTGTCAGACCGTCTATGACTGTCAGATAAGTCTTATCTGATTTCTGTCCTCTCTTTAAAACTTCTATGAGAAAATGATAAACTGGAAGCAACTTCCCTTCCTGCGGCTACTTGTGCCCTTTATAGTAGGCATCGTGCTTGCCTTGTATTTTGATAAGAACTTATCATGGTTATTATACTTAATCGTCACTTACTTCATCGGATTAGTGGTTTGGTTTTTTCGACCTATCTTAAAAACACGCTTTTCTTTTGGTTATATTAGTCAGCTTTTTTTACTGTTATTCGGTTATTATCTCACCTATCAATTTCACGCGGAACGCTGTCCTAATTATTTAATTTCTGATGCAAATTCACCAACTTATTTTACTGGTATAATTGATGATTTACCACAGCAAAAAAAGTGGGTTAAATTAATCATCCGATTGGAAAACGCGGGTAGCCATTTAGATAGCCTACATTTAGGCTGCGGTCAATTATTAGCTTACGTTGAGCCAGATAGTTTAGATTCGTCACTCGCTTATGGCGATAAAATTATTTTTGAAGGTAAACCACAGCGAATCGCTCTACCTCAAAATCCCGCTGCTTTTGATCAGCGTGCTTTTTATTTCAAAGAAAATATTCATCATCAAATTTTTATTAAAAAAGATAAATGGCAACTAATTGAGCGCAAAGCGGGTAACCCGTTTTATACAACGATTTTTGCTTGGCGGATGCGCTTCGTTGATATGCTACGCGAACATTTGCCTAAAGCAACCGACTTCAGTGTCGCTTCCGCGCTGATTTTAGGATATAAAAATGAAATGAATCATGAAATCCGCGAAGCATACGCCAAAACTGGAGCTACTCACGTTTTAGCTGTATCAGGTTTACACGTTGGTTTGGTTGTCTGGTTAGTTTTGCTGCTATTGAATCGTATTAAAATATATCATCCCGTTTGGCGATTTTTGAAAGCGGCTATTCTAATTTTATTAATTGGAACGTTTGTTTTCTTAACGGGAGCACCGCCATCCGTTTGTCGGGCAGCCCTTCTTTTTTCTTTAGTATTAGTCGGGAAAGAAGTATTTAGGCGCTATGATAGTTTCAACTTACTTGCTGTTTCGGCTTGTATTTTATTAACATTTAATCCTTATTTCTTACTGGATGTCGGCTTCCAACTATCTTATTTGGCGATGGGTGGCATTTTATATTTTCAACCGCGTATTTACCAATGTTTATATTTCAAATCTAAATGGGCAGATAAAACTTGGCAACTTTTAAGTGTATCACTTGCTGCACAATTGATGACGCTGCCGATTAGCATTTATTATTTTCATCAGATTCCACTTTACTTTTGGTTGTCGAGCTTAGTCGTTATTCCAGCAGCAGGTTTTATTTTAGGCTTAGGATTTTTGCTGTTTTTTTCGACAGCTCTTTCTGCTTCTTTAGGCAGCTGGGTTGGAGCATTACTTGGTTGGTTAATTTCCTTGGTGAATGGCTTTATCTTTTTGTTAGAAAGTATTCCTTTTAATCTGATCGAAGGATTGTGGTGGAGCGGGACAACAGTCGTTTTGCTATATTTTATCATTTTTGCTTTAACCGTTGCTGCGAATAAACGAGAAGTTAGTTTTCAGTGGCTACAAATTAGTTTGGTTGCGCTAGTCGTATTAGCATCTAGTTATGCTTATCGCAAATTTGAAATACATCAACAGCGAAAAATCGTTATTTATCATACGCCCCGTCATTCGTTGGTGGATTGTATTGAGCAACATCAAACGTTTGCTTTACATAGTGAAGACTTAGATCGCCAAACGATAGGTTTTAATGCTAAAAATTACCGCCAATCTCAACAGGTCAAACGAGTAAATAATATTCCTTTTACAGCAACTGAATTCACAGCAGAAAAAACTTTTCGCTATCATCCCAACGTAATGCAATTTTATAATCAGCAGATGATTATAATAGATCGTCCATTGCGAAAAAATGTAGAATCCAAACTAAAAACAGATTACATCTTGGTGCTTAACTCGCCTAAACTAGATATGATAGAGGTTGTCCAACATTTTGATTTTCAACAAATTATCTTTGATAGTTCTAATAAGTTTTGGCAAATCGAACGCTGGAAAAAACAATGCGAAGATTTAAATTTGAACTGCTACGATATCAGCAAACAAGGTGCGTGGATAAAGGAGATCGAATTTTAGCTTTACTCGGAAAACTTTTTGTTTCAAACATAAACTTTCTAAATAAAATAAGCGTTTTACTATACTTGCATTACGATATCGAAAATCTTTCAATTTAAGTAAAACGCGATTCCGAACATGAGTTTTAAATTAACGTCTCCTTTCAAACCTACGGGCGATCAGCCCAATGCAATTCGCCAATTATTAGAGGGTGTCAATAATGATGAACCAGCGCAAGTCTTACTTGGAGTAACGGGTTCAGGGAAGACATTTACGATGGCAAATATTATTGCCAAACTCAATCGGCCCACCTTAATTCTAACACACAACAAAACATTAACTGCTCAGCTATACGGTGAATTTCGAGATTTTTTTCCTGATAATGCAGTAGAATATTTCGTGTCTTATTACGATTATTATCAGCCCGAAGCCTATATTACTACTTCCGATACGTACATTGAAAAAGACTTACAGATCAACGAAGAAGTAGATAAACTTAGACTGAGAGCAACGTCTTCTTTGCTTTCGGGACGCCGCGATATTATCATTGTTGCTTCCGTTTCTTGTATTTATGGTATGGGGAATCCAGAAGATTATAAATCGGGAATTATTCGGATTCAAAAAGGACAGACGATTTCGCGGAATGCGTTTTTATATAAATTGGTTGAAATCCTCTACTCGCGCGCAGAAGATTTTCGGAGAGCAAGCTTTCGAGTGCGCGGCGATACCGTTGATATTAATTTGCCTTATGTAGATTACGGTTATCGGGTCACTTTCTTTGGCGATGAAATTGAAACCATTGAATTACTAGAAATAGAGACTGGAAAACGAATTGAAGAATTAGAGAATGCGGCTATTTTTCCAGCTAATTTATACATCGCTCCACGTGATCGAATGAACGAAATTATTCGTTCTATCGAAGACGAATTGCATGCTCAAGAGAAATATTTTGAAAAAGAAAGACGCCTATTAGAAGCCCAACGCATCAAGGAACGTACGACTTTTGATTTAGAGATGATTCGCGAACTAGGTTATTGTAATGGCGTAGAAAATTATTCACGCTATTTCGATGGACGAAAACAAGGTACACGTCCGTTTTGTCTATTAGATTATTTTCCAGATGATTATTTAATGCTCGTTGATGAAAGCCATGTAACCATTCCGCAGGTACGAGGAATGTGGGGCGGCGACCGTGCTCGTAAACTAAGTTTAGTAAATTATGGTTTCCGTCTTCCGTCTGCGATGGACAACCGTCCGCTGAATTTTACCGAATTTGAAAGTCTAATTAATCAAGTTGTTTTCGTCAGTGCGACCCCAGGTGATTACGAATTAGAAATAACAGGTGGAGAAATAGTAGAACAAGTTATTCGCCCAACGGGACTATTAGATCCGCCGATTGAAGTACGTCCAAGCTTAAATCAAATTGATGACTTATTAGAAGAAGTCAATCTACGAATCGAGCGGAATGAACGGGTTTTAGTGACTACTTTAACCAAACGGATGGCAGAAGAGTTATCAAAATACTTCGCTAAACTAGACGTGAAAGTACGTTATATTCACTCGGAAGTAGATACGATGGAGCGGGTAGAAATTCTGCGTGATTTGCGATTAGGTGTGTTTGATGTTCTGGTTGGTGTGAACTTGTTGCGAGAAGGGTTGGACTTACCTGAAGTATCTTTAGTTGCTATTTTGGATGCGGATAAAGAAGGCTTTTTAAGGAATAATCGCTCTCTAACGCAGACGGCAGGACGGGCGGCACGTAACTCTAATGGACTGGTTATTTTTTATGCGGATAAGATTACAGGTTCTATGCAAAATACGATTGATGAAACGAATCGCCGTCGCTCGATCCAAATCGCCTATAATGAAGAACATGGTATTACGCCGCGGACAGTTTCTAAAACGAAAGAAGAAATACTCAGTGCGCGGTCTATTTTAGATATTCGTGGACATAAGCCAACCGCTTACATCGAACCGGAAGAACCTAGCATTGCTGCTGATCCAATCTTGGCTTATATGTCAAGAGATCAAATAGAAAAGGCGATTGCAGAAACGGAACGGAAGATGCGCAAAGCAGCAAAGGATCTAGATTTTATTACCGCTGCACAATATAGGGATGAAGTATTTGCTTTGAAAAAGCGGTTGAAGGACTCGGTTTAAGAAATGCTAGATGGATGCTTTTAGTATGTACGTTTCTTACTAAAAAGAGGCAAGTTGAATCATCAACTTGCCTCTTTTTTTAATATGAACAGATTAGAGGTAATCGCTAACCTTCGACTGTTTGCTGTCCACCGTTAAAGACCCACTTTTGCACCTAACATAATCAACATAGTGTTGATGCGATCCCGATTAGGACCAATGCCTTCCGAATTGAAAGCTTTGATGGTATGTTGATACGTTGGTTGAGCAAATAAACTCCAACGTGGACTCACAAATCTTTCTAAGCCTAAACCAATATTATAGCTGTAATAACGATTACTTTTAAAATTACTATCTGCAAAGAAACCATTGTTGAAACGCTTCGCAGTATTATTGGGAGAATTTTCTATTCCTTCGGGTGGAGCAGCGCTAAATCGCAAAATGTCTTCGATATTTCGATCGTAATTAGCTTGTAGAATTAACTGCAGAGATGCACCACCTAAACCGTACATTTTCCACTTATTAGAATTGATCAAATTGTATCTTATATTGACTGGAATGTTAATGATATTCATTTCAATGTAAGAAGGTGTCGGATCTATTTCGTAACCATTGCGTAAACTACCACCAAAAAAGTTGACAACTACCTGTTGAGAGTAGCGTTTAGAAACGTAAAGTAAACCTGTTTCGACTTCCCAGCGATTATTTAAAAATTGCTTACTCAGAGAAAAACCTCCTCCGTAGCCAGGAGAATAACGATCATAAGCTGCTATTTCTGTAAATAGACGGTCTTGTGGTGTGCAACCATAATCAATTGAACCCGCTCCAAACATACCAAAGCGTACCGTTCTTTTCTTTTCTGGAGCTAGTAATAAAACGGGTGCTAATTCATCAGAACTACCCGTCTTTACTTCATGGAGTACCGTCGGTAAAGCATTCAATTCTTCTTCCACCCATAACGAACGAACACCATCGTATTTAACTACAGCTACTGGTGTATTTAAACGCGTAAGTTCTTTTACATTAATTCTTCTTTCGATTTTTTCTTCTTCCTCTTTTTGAACTGGAATTATCTCAGTGGAATTAGTATTAGTAATAACCGAAAGTGAAGCGTCATTCGTTTTTTTAATGATTGAATTACGATTGGAAATATGCTTATCTACTTTTTCATTAGCTAGAGTAGATGTACTCGATACGTCTGTATCTGTACTTCTAGTAATTCTTGTTTTGGTTGTAGTCTCTGATGAAGAATTAGAAGGTAAGTTATTATTTGTTGTAACGGTGGCTATTTTATCTTTAGCAATGGGAAGTGATTGTAATTCGGGCGTTGTAAAAAACTGTTGACCGAATAAAAAGAATAGGAACAATAAAGCTAATTCTGCCGTTTTATAAACGATAATTTCTACTTTTTGCCAAGTGCGTGCGCGCATTTTTGCCAAGAGAATACTCCAAGTCTCGGCTTCATAAGGTACTTGGTAATTATATAGTTTATTATAAACTGTATTGTCTAATTCTGATGCATCGACGATCGGCGTACTGGCAGTCTCACCGAGCTTTTGTTCAAATAAATCCCACGAATCGGCAGCAGCTAACGCAGAAAAATCACCGATCTTATCCTTAATTGCTTGGTCAAACACATCTGTAGCAGCAGCAGAAGTTGCTTCTATTGCTGTTCGTTTTTGAGTAAACAATTCCCAGCTATTAGCAGCTTGCTCCACTTCTAGAGCTGCTAATTTTTCCCGAACTAATTTGTCGAAATTTTGCTGATTCATTTTTTAATCAATGCTTAAATCCTAGCCGTTAAGTTGGATTAAAATTGCTTTTAATTTAGTACGCGCTTTAACTAAATTAGAACGCGATGTACTTTCTGTAATATTCAGTTGTCCAGCTATTTCGCGATGCGAATAACCTTCAATAATGTATAAATTAAACACTGCACGGTAGGCGGGAGAAAGTTGCTGTACAGCTACTAAGATTTCTTTTTCAGAACATTGACTAATCGCATCCGCATCGTTTGAACTAATATCAAATGCTTTTTCTATGTCCTCCGTGCGACGACGAATACTCTTGCGATAAAAATCAATCGCACTATTTACCATAATTCGACGAATCCACGCACTAAGTGAAGTACCTGGTTGATATTTAGCAACATGCTTGAATACCTTGATAAACCCTTCATGCAAAATATCTAACGCATCTTCTTTATTGTTAGAATAGCGGAGGCATACCCCCATCATTTGACTGTAGTACGTTTCGTACAGTTCTTTTTGTGCCCATCTTTCCTTACGGACGCAGGCCTGAATCAGGTCTTTTTCTTGATGCTCCAAACGCAAAGCGAGATCCATGAATGAAAAAATTTATGAATCGTTCTATTCTTAATCTTATTTACCTGAGCAGTTGTTGTAAATTATACAAAAAGTATAACGCTTAGTTATACGAATCTGCTGCTAACAGGATAGATATTTTTAGGCAATACTGGATTTTTGCGGACAAATTTAACTTTGTCATACTCGTCTTATCCAGCTAATACCTAGAGAATAGAATATTTTTTAAGTAAAATGCGAGATTAAAATTCTATTTAGCTGCATTTTACTGTGCTAATATATACCTTTCTAACGAAAGATAAATATCGGACGTTGAACGTTGGTTAATTATTGTTTGTCAAATGACTTACTTATGAACTTAAAAGACTGGAAAAATAGACAAAAAGCAATCTGGCATCCAGATATGTATCACGGATGGGGAAAAACGCATAATTACTTTGAGGGTTGGTATTTTAAAATCGTTGATCCGACTGAACAATATGCGTTTGCGCTTATTCCAGGAATTTCGTTAGGAAAAGATGGAACGCAACATGCTTTTATTCAATCTTTAGATGGGAAACAACGACGTACTGCTTACCATGAATTTACCGCAGCTGAATTTCAACCAGCGGCGGATCGCTTTGCATTGCAATTAGGAAATAATTTTTTCTCTGTGAATCGAATGAAGTTAGATCTACCAGAATTAAAAGGAGAGGTAGCATTTTCAAACTTACATCCATGGCCTAAAATGCTCGGCGCACCTGGTATCATGGGGTGGTATTCCTTTGTGCCTTTTATGCAGTGCTATCATGGTGTGGTCAGCGTAGATCATAATATTAGTGGTTCGCTGGAAGTCAATGGAAAGACTGTTTCTTTCGATGGAGGTAAAGGTTATATTGAAAAAGATTGGGGGCGTTCTTTTCCAAGCTCGTGGATTTGGATGCAAACCAATCATTTTGGTCAAGATATGCCGATTTCATTAATGGCTTCGGTTGCTCGTATTCCGTGGCTTGGCAATCATTTTGTTGGATACATTGTTGGATTTTTATATAAAAATAAAATTCATCGTTTTGCGACTTATACAGGTGCTAAAATGAAGGCAGAGATAGTTAATGATCAAGTTAAATTGAGTTTTAAAGATAGCCGATATCGTTTAGAAATAACGGCTGAACGAACAGATGGCGGTAATTTAATTTCGCCGATTGATGGCAATATGGTCGGGAAAGTGAACGAAAGTTTACAATCCGAAATTTATGTGACATTTTATGAACGAGAAAGTCTTATTTTTGAAGGTACAGGTCGAAATGCAGGAATGGAAGTCGCAGGTGAAGTAGAAGAAGAACTTTTAACCGAAAAATGGCGACGTTAAGCGAAAATATTGCTTTACATACGTTAGATATGAGAAGTTAGACGTTAGATAAATACAGGTTGGTTGCTCAACTTTTTATTGAATAAAAATTACAGTTATGAAAAATGTATTCGCAAAATATGTTCAATACTTTTCTGAAGCGCAACTTTGGAAAAAGCTACAGAACTATACGAAACAAGCGGGAATGAAAGTAGTATATAGCGCACTATTACTATTTTATGCATATAAACGCACGGAAACGCCAAGCTGGGCAAAGCGTATTGTCATTGGTGCTTTAGGTTATTTTATTTCCCCATTTGATATGCTACCTGATTTGACGCCTTTGATTGGCTATACTGATGATATTGGAATTCTCAGTTTTGGTATCGTTGCTATTGCTGCTTATATCAATGACGATGTGCGCACTAATGCGCGGGAGCGATTAGAAAAATGGTTTGGTGAAATAGATGAAAGTGAAATTGCGGAAGTAGATAAACAGTTGTAAAAAAATTATTCCTGTAAAGTTGTATTCACCTTTACTTCACTATGCATCGTGCGGTGTACAGGACAGCGATCGGCTATTTCCATTAGGCGTGTTTTTTGTTCGACGGATAAGTCGCCTTTTATTTCGATAACGCGATCAAAATGATCGATTTTGGTCGGCTTTTCATCTACAGCTGCCTCCATATCCGCTGCGTAATCTTTGTAATGTTCTAAGTGAACTATGACTTCCTGTAAGTCCCATTTTTTGCGACGAGCGTACATTTGCATCGTCATTGCTGTACAAGTGCCAAGTCCTGCTGAAACTAATTCGTAGGGCGATGGTCCAAAATCATTTCCACCTACACTTTCTGGTTCGTCAGCAGTCAATCCATGTTTACGAATCATCACTTCGGTAGTAAAGCCTTCATTACCTAAACGTACTACGACTTCTTTATCTGATCTTAAATTCTTTTTCTCTGGTTTCGCAATATAACGCTCTGCCCAATTTGCGATAACATTGCCTGCATACTGTGAGTCTCTTTTATTATTGAGCAAGTGATCTGCTCCATCTAATGAAACAAAACTCTTAGGATGACGAGCCGCGTGGTACAATTTAGCTGCGTTTTCAATTTCTACGGTTCTGTCTTGCGGAGAATGCATCACCAGCAGTGCCTTATTTAGTCGCTCGATGTGGTCGAGGATAATTTGGTTCTGAATATCATCTAGAAATTGCTTCTTCACCGTAAATTTTCGGCCAGACAACAGTACCTCAGCTTCTCCTTTAGCTTCGATTTCTTCCACACTATTTTGCAGCAAATGCGCAACATGCCCTGGGTCAAACGGCGCACCAATCGTAGCAATCGCTTTTACCGAAGGTAAATGTCCACCTGCGCAAATTACTGCTGCCCCACCTAAAGAGTGTCCAATCAATAATTCAGGAGCTTGGTAGTTTTCTTCTAAAAACTGCGCAGCATCGATTAGGTCTTCTATGTTAGAAGAAAAATTGGTGTCTGCAAAATCACCTTCACTTTCACCTAAGCCCGTAAAATCAAATCGTAAAACCGCAAAACCATTTAGATTTAAGGCTCGACTAATATTACGTACTGCCGTTAGATTTTTATTACACGTAAAACAGTGTGCAAAAAGAGCATAAGAATGTGGCAGTTGATCAACTGGTAATTCTAAGCGAGCAGATAGTTGTTCGCCAGTACGATTGGTAAAATTGATTTTTAAAGAAGCCATAAATAAAATTTGGTGAGCAATGAGTGTACAACAAAGGGGCTTCCGTTTCCGAAAGCCCCTTTGGGTTATTTATTAACAATCGCCAACAGTAAAAAGTTAGCAACGTAGATTTCTATTGAATTAATTTTAAAAAAGTCCCCATAAACCAATCATTATCCGCATTAACTAATTTATCTAAAGTTGAATTTGCTTTGTGGGAAAATAATTTCATGTCTTGAACAACTTTCAAAAACTCCTCCGATTCTTTGTTCGTACTTTCCACTTTCGATACGTCATCCAGAACTTTTAGCATCGGTTCTAGTTCTTTCTTCTTTCGGTGAATGATGATTTGCTTTACTACTTGTCCCATATCCTTCTCCCCGACAAAAAATTCTTTGCGCTCCCCCGTTTTTAATTCTTTATAGACTAATCCCCAGTCAATTAAAGCCCGAATATTCATATTGGCGTTACCGCGAGAAATCTTCAGCTCTCCCATGATTTCATCCGCACTCAACGCATCAGGTGCAATAAGCAATAATGCATATATCTGCGCCATTGTCCGATTGATGCCCCAATCTGAACCCAATGTTCCAAATGAATGAATAAACTTTTCTTTGCCGTCAACAAAATCCATTGGTTCGTTTGTTTGTACCTAGTTAGAATTTTTAGTATTTGTGAAATAGAATACAATAGTTTTTGTTGTGAACGCACTCAAAAAATAAACTTTACTTCAGAAATTTTACTTTTGAATCCTGCTCAAAAAGCAATTTACAGTAAGCTACGCATTTTTTTAAAAAAATAGCAATAAAATTTCAAAAAAAGCCACTATACTGAAATCCTATTGTTGATAAAAACAGCTGCATTTTCACGCCTTATAAAAAGGTGGTCGAGTAACGGTAGCAGCTAATCTTTTCTTTCCTGCGACAATTTGAATTGGAGTATCTGCTTTAGAAAATGCTTTCTTCACATAACCTAAACCAACTGGATATCCTAGAGAAGGCGAAATCGTCCCCGAAGTAACGATACCAATTTCATTACCTTCCATATCTTCAATAAGATAGTCATGTCGTGGCGCACGACGAGCATCTACCTTAAAGCCAACTAATTTACGTGCTACCCCTTCCTTACGTTGCTGTACATACAAATCACGATCTACAAACTCCCCTTTCTTCGTTTTAGTAATCCAACCCAAGCCACCTTCAATTGGCGAGGTAGTATCATCAATATCATTTCCATATAGACAATATCCCATTTCTAAACGCAACGTATCACGCGCCCCTAAACCGATAGGTTTGATACCTTGACTTGCACCAGCAGTCATCACCGCATCCCAAACTTTGGCGACATCTTTATTATTCACATAAATTTCAAAACCGCCCGCACCAGTATAACCCGTTGCAGAGATGATGACGTTATCCACACTTGCAAAAGTATCTTTCACAAAAGTGTAGTACTTCATATCACTCAATTTAGTGGTGGTTAAAATTTGAATAGCTTCCGCTGCCTTTGGTCCTTGGATAGCTAATAACCCCGTTTGCTCAGAAATATTGATCATCTGTACTTCATAATCTCCCACATACTGCTGCAAATGTGCCCAGTCTTTCTCAATATTCGAAGCATTTACGACCAACATGTAAGATCGTTCGCCATTAGAGCAATGTTCTTCGGTCAACCGATAGATCAGCAAATCATCAACAATGCCGCCTTTCCCATTTGGGAAACAGGAATACTGTGCGTCGCCAATTTCTAATTTTGCTACGTTATTCGTCGTGACGTATTGCAAAAATTCCAGTGCGCCTTTACCGCGTACGATAAATTCGCCCATATGTGATACGTCAAACATTCCGACTCCATTCCGTACGGTTTCATGTTCTTCCCGCAGATTGGTATAAGTCAAGGGCATATTATAGCCCGCAAAGTCGGTCATTTTTGCGCCTAGCGCAATGTGTTTGTCGGTTAAGGCTGTGGTTTGCATAATGAAGTATTTTGGGTAAAAGGTGAAAGGCTAAGGAAGAAGGAAACCCCTTTACCTTTTGCCTTTTACCCTTTACCTCTATTTTATAATCTTCGTTCTAAATTGGCTACTGTTTTATCTTTCCACTCGCGGAATGTTCCATTAATAATCCGTTCACGCGCTTCCGTTACTAAACGTAAGTAGAAACTTAAATTTTGTAGAGAGGCAATCTGTCCTGCCAGCAATTCTTTTGATTGGAATAAGTGCCTCAAATACGCTTTTGTATGATTGCGGCTCGTCCAACAACCATCGGGATCGATGGGCGTGAAATCATCCTGCCACTTGGCATTTTTGATATTCATCGTGCCTTCCATCGTATAGATGCGTCCGTGCCTAGCGTTCCGTGTTGGTAGTACGCAATCAAACATATCTATGCCTAACGCGATACATTCCAATAGGTTCGCAGGTGTCCCAACTCCCATCAAATAACGGGGTTTTTCTTTGGGTAAAATCTGGCAAACGTGATCGGTCATCTCGTACATTTCAGGCGCAGGTTCGCCAACCGATAGACCACCAATTGCATTACCCTCTCGGTCAAACGAGGCAATTATTTCTGCTGATTCGCGCCGCAGGTCTTTGTACGTACTACCTTGTACAATTGGGAAAAACGTTTGGCTATAACCGTATAAACTCGGCTGCTGATCAAAGTGATCGCAGCAACGTTTCAGCCAGCGGTGAGTCAACTCCATTGATTTTTTCGCATAGCGATAATCGCAAGGATAGGGCGTACATTCGTCAAATGCCATGATAATATCCCCACCAATTTCGCGCTGAATATCAATTGCCCGTTCGGGCGTAAAAAAGTGTTTTGAACCGTCGATATGTGAAGCAAAGGTGACTCCCTCTTCTTTAATTTTGCGGCGATGGCTTAACGAATAGACTTGAAATCCACCACTATCAGTCAAAATCGGTTTATCCCAACCGATAAATTTATGCAAACCACCCGCTTGCTGTAGAATATTCGTCTTGGGGCGTAAGTATAAATGATAAGTATTACCTAAAATAATCTGTGCCTTAATATCTTCTTCTAATTCTCGTAGATGAATACCTTTTACTGTCCCAACGGTACCGACGGGCATAAATATCGGCGTTTGAATCGTACCATGATCGGTCTCAATAGTGGTAGCACGGGCGGAAGAATTTGGGTCGGTATGTTGTAGTGTAAATTTCAAAACGGTTGACGGTTGACGGCGGACGGTTAATAGTTCGCCCGTTACTTGAAAAAGGTATTAAACCAAGTGATGATTTCGTAGCGATTCTTAAATAAAATTACTAAACATATAAGCGCTCCGAAAATGATAATCAGCCGCGTCGTGCGCTTCGTTTTTTCAAACTTTTCGCGCCGACTCGTATATTTTTTCCGACTTTGGTAAGACATCTGTTTAATGTAAAAGTCAAAATGTAGAATTTAAAATGTAAAAGTACACGTAAAAACGTCTATCATACATTTTACACTTAACCACAAATTGGAAATAAATAGAATTACGACATCATGTCGCTGTTCAAAAACGGCGCAAAGATAAGTTTAATAATGAGGAATGATAAATTGGTCGTAGAGACGTTTGAAAAAACGTCTGTGCTACGTGTAGATTTAAATGTACTGAGCTTGAAATAATTCCTTTTTCTGGTCTAAATATTTAGCC
>JBGCES010000795.1:0-1786 GCA_045106545.1 Saprospiraceae bacterium | reverse complement strand
GAAAAATTGGAAGCGATAGTAATCGTATCAGTCATATTTTCGGAAACGATACCTTCATCTTCCAGCCACTCCATTGCAGTTTGCATGGATGTTCCCCAATAATCAGTTTCGTATTCTCCGAAGGCGGTTTCTATTCCGCCTGCTAATGGATTAAAATAGACGTAGGGATAATCCTTATTTTTCGTAATAAACCAAGCTGGTTCTAGTGCCGTCAATGCTAAAATCCCGATAGCAATGTAGCTGATGGGAGAAAGGCTTTTAGTCGTAATAAGTTCTTCCTCCGTGGTAATTTTCTTTTTTCTAAAAATATCAATCAAATAACTCCAACCAACAGCAATCAATGAAACTAGCGGCAAATAGGCAAATTGTAAATGTCTCCAACCATCATACAGGGTAGAACCTTTGATGATTACATAAATAACTGGAAATAGAGCAGTGAACAACGCTAAAAACAACAATAGTGGGCTAAAACGTTTAACCATTTTCCAGCTCAAACCTAATACTACTAAAAGCCCAAGGTGAGCAAATAACGGCACTGTTTGATAAATCCAAGTGAGCAAATAAGTATTAGGTACTTCTTTACCAAAGATCATATTGCCCTCAAAAAGCATCCGAATATTGATTGCATATTTGGTGAGACCGCCTAACGATTCAGGAATGTGATTGATCGGGTCAACTAGCGCATAAGGCCAAAATAGAATACCTACTAACATACCCGCGATAATTGGGATTATTCCGTAGGCGATATATTTTCCAGTTAGCTGAATATTTTTAAATAGAGCAGGAATGCCGTTTTTTAATAAAAAAGCAAGTCCGATAAACATGACTATATAAGGTACGAGAATCAAACCACCTGCTCGTGTACCAAAGGCAATAGCTACGCCCCCTGCTAATCCCCAAAGTGTTTTATTGTTAGGTTGGGGGAGTTCCTTTATGAGTTGAGCGAGAAAGTATATTGCCATAATATAGCCCGCCGCAAAAGGAATATCCTTGGGATTCATCAGTGAATGTCCCAGAAAGCGGGGAGAGAGAAATATTAAAATCAATCCAATAATACCCGCTTGCCAACCACCAATACTACGCGCAAAAAGTCCCACGAAAACCATAGCTAAAACACCAAAAAGAGCATTGAAAAAGTGGCGAATTTGGTGATAAGCGGTATCATTTACATCCAAACCAAGCACTCGATTAACCGCCCCCGTAGGGATTTCGTAGATCCCACCATAATACTGGATTGGCCCTTTAGGATGATAAAATGCAGAGGTATCTTGCCCCATCGTCAAGTACCAATCTACTAACTGATCGGAGTAGTCATTCTGGAAGGAATCATCGCCATTAATACCACTATTGATGGCTAATCCAACGGTGATAACAAAAAACAAAGCAGTTAATCCCCAGAATATTTTTCGTAACTGAGCATCGAGCGGATTACTTACATCAGGAAAATGCAGTTTAGAGACAAAAGGGGTCGCAGCTACTTTTACTTCCTTAGGTGGAGTAGGAGGAGATTTTTTAAACTTGCGCTTATTTTTTGCCATTACGGACAGAGAGGTTTTGGTGTGTAATGCATAATGAGTAAGTCATGAAGATTACTCCATTACTATAAGACAGCGCAAATATAAGTATATTGTCGAAGGTAAGGCACGCAGAAATAATTAATTATTGCTACATTTCATAATAAGTTATTGGGCGGAATTAGACACAAGTTATTTTTTTTAAGATTTTCTAAAATTGCCATATAACTTCTTTTTAGTCATTTACTTATTCAATTTTAGAAAACTCAAAT
>JBGCES010000794.1:0-14017 GCA_045106545.1 Saprospiraceae bacterium | reverse complement strand
GTATATCAGTCGCTTTATGAATACCACGACGAGTACGGACGCATTGAATCTGCCTATGTGTATCTGAAGAAACTGACACAAATTAAGAACGAATTATACAATGAAGAACAAACGCGACAATTCATTAATAGTCAAATTCGTTACGAAACTGCGACCAAGGAAGAAGAGAATAAACAACTGAAAGCCAGTGAATTACAAAATGAAATTATTATTCGTAATCAACAGGTGCAAAACTATGTTTTAATCTTTTTTATCATTTTATCTTTTATAGTGACCTTTTTCTTTTACCGCGCCTTTCGGCAAAAAAGGGCTTACAACAAGGAATTGCGCAATGAAGTAAAAAAGCAAACTTTGAGTTTGGAACAATTTAATAAAGAATTATTGACGTCCAACGGACAGCTCGAACAATCCAATAATGAACTGGAACGCTTTGCCTATATCGCCTCCCATGATTTAAAATCACCTTTACGAAATATTATTAGTTTTTTAAATTTGATTCAACGGAAAATCCGCAAATACGAAGATCAAGATTTAAAAGAATACTTGCGCTTTGCGACGGATAATGCCAAACAAATGAATCAGTTGATCGCGGATGTATTAGAGTTTTCTAAAATTCAAAACGTAGAAGTCGAAAAACAAGCGGTTGATTTAAATGAGTCCTTGATTTTGGTGATGCAGAATGTCCAAGGGCTGATGGAAAGAAAACAAGCAATTGTAGAAACACAATCGTTACCCGTCATACAAGCTAGTTCAATACACATATTACAACTTTTTCAAAATTTAGTCGGCAACGGTATCAAATACAACGAAAATCCACAACCACAAGTTTTCATCCGACATCGTAGTGAAGCCGACCACTACGTTTTTAGTGTTTCTGATAATGGGATCGGAATTGAACCAGAGTTTCATGAAAAGATTTTTCAAATGTTCAAACGCTTGCATACGGGCGAGGAATATTCAGGAACGGGCATCGGTTTAGCAATTTGTAAAAAAATTATTCACAGTTTGGGTGGTGATATTTGGCTAGAATCGCAGCCTGGACTAGGTACAACCTTTTACTTCACCATTCCCAACTCATAACAGAAATCGTTTTCTTCACCTTGCACTTCTTTGAAATTTATTCAATTTCTTTACCTTTGTGGCGTTCTATTTGCAACTTTACACTCACCTCTACGATTTTCAACATCCATTTTTTGTAAACCAATTTTATTTTTTCCCAGATTGTCTGTTAGTAGTCAATCCATGGGCAGTTATTTTTGTTTCATCTACGTTATTAATCGAGAAGATGATCTATGACAGTCGGATGTAGTTCGATTTTTGTATTATCAAATTACTTCTGAATCATTTCCTTCGCTATATTTTTCTAAACTACTTTTTCCAATGAGTAAAATTCTTTTCACAATTCTAACCGCAGTTGTGCTGCCTTTAACCATTTTTGCCCAATTACGTGGTACGTGTGCTACCGATCAGGAAGCGTTGATTCCAAGATTGGAAGAAAATAAAATTGCTGCCGAACATTTAGTAGATACGCGGATGGACAATTTTGTTCCCATCACTTGGCATCGTATCGGACGTACAGACGGTACGGGAAAAGTAACGTACTTAAGGATTCTAGAGCAAATGTGTCGCTTAAATGATGACTATTCGGATGTAGGCTTAGTTTTTTATATTAAGCGAATCAATGATATTAATAGCTCTTCTATTTACGAAAATCACCGAGTTGCGGTAAATGGAGTACTTCGAAATGAACAAGATAATGGTTCGATTAACATTTTCGTACCTAATAATGCAAATATAAATGAGGATGATTTAGGCGTGACCTTGGGTTACTACGATCCTTCTCCCGATTGGTTGGTGATGCGCAGAGTAGAAGTGGATGGTATTACTTCTACTTTGTCGCACGAAATTGGACATTTCTTTAGTTTACCGCATCCACATCGCGGCTGGGATATAGCGCCTTTTGATGATTCAGGAAATGAAAATGCTCCTACTTTTTCGCCAGGTGGACAGCTGACGGAATTGGTAGATGGCTCTAATTGTGATAATGCAGGTGACCGAATTTGTGATACGCCACCTGATTATAATTTAGGTTTCGGTTGGCCCAATTGCGATTATACTGGTAATGCGAAAGACCCTAATGGAGAGGAACTCGATCCACAAGAAATTAATTTTATGGGGTACTTCTTAAATTGCAGTCGTGATGATTATATTTTCACGCCAATGCAAACAGATATGATGAAAGCAGATTATCAACGGGCAGATCGGGCATATATTCG
The DNA here is from genome assembly GCA_045106545.1 of Saprospiraceae bacterium. Lineage (GTDB taxonomy): Bacteria > Bacteroidota > Bacteroidia > Chitinophagales > Saprospiraceae > JBGCES01. Next base: position 11,741 of record JBGCES010000794.1, on the reverse strand, counting down.
TACCAACTTTTCGCCTAGTACTGCTGATGTTGGTAAAGCAACGAATATCAGTCCTACGCCCGATGAGACCACAGCTAGTTTTGATGAGATACGCTTCGAATGGGAAGGCGCTGAGAACGCGGAAATGTATTTATTGGAAGTAGATCGCCTACCTACTTTTGCATTGAACCCCGTGCGGGTTTTATTTGAAAACGGCGAAACTTCTTATACTTTGCGGGAAGAATTGCAAGCAGATAAAAAATATTACTGGCGGGTAACCTCTTTTTCAAGAGGAGATTATTGTACACAGCGAGGGAATTCTTCTAGTTTTGTAACGGGAGTCGTTTCGGATGTAGCACAAATTGAAACGGTAGCAGATTTTTCTGTTTATCCTAATCCCGCCCGTAATGGACAAGAGATAGTGATTGATGTTGAAACTACAGAAAGGTTCGCGGCTGATATTTTATTAACCGACCTGAACGGGCGTACTTTGCAACGTATCAGTAATCGGATGATTACTTTAGGTAGTAACCAAATCCGTGTGGCAACCGATCAACTTCCAGCAGGCGTTTATAATGTAACCGTAGCCAGCGAAGGCGGAATTAAAAATCAACGCGTCGTTATTCTTGATTAATTTATAATTGAAAATGGAAAATTGAGAATTGAGAATGCCCTTCTTTCATTCTTCATTTTCAGTTCTCCATTCTCCATTAAATTGTTTCCGATAAGCTGCTGGCGTCTCCTCTTCTACTTTTTTAAATGCTTTATAAAACGCTGAGCGCGAATTAAAACCTGCCTTTTTACCAATCTCTTCTAGTTTAAAGTGCTGATAGTCAGTAGATTGCAGTAGTTTTTTCGCTGCTGCAACGCGATAACTCGCCAGCCATTCGTAATAAGTCGTTTGTAATTGTTCATTTAATACTTGCGAGACGTGGTGCGGCGTAGCGTTGATATATTCCGCTAAGGCTTGCAAAGAAAGTTGTGGGTCTAAATAACGCTGCTGTTCGTTCATTTCGCTTTCCAATTTTACTAATATTCTCTGTTTAAACGCTGCCGTAAGCGTCGATTTCTCGTACTTCGGTGTTGGTGCTGTTGGAGCGGTTAAGATGCCGTTTTTAATGACAAAAAAGTTGACGTAATAAATAATAAAAGTGTTCAACGCCGCACCGATATTATCACCTAAATCCCGAAAAATAAATAACACTTTATATAGCCACAGCCCGTAACTAATACCAATTAAACATAACAGCCCTATCTGCCAACCATATTTTTTAGATTGAAAAATTACCCACCAGTGCTTCCTTTTTTGTTGTTGAAAAAACTGCCGTAACGCCAAAATAATCAATGGTAAATAGCAAAGAAAATGGATAATACTTAGCTCATTTACAAAATCTTTAATACCTAATGGATCGGCGTGAAATAGTTGAATATTAGACAATTTTGCCCAATCAGGATGGTAAGCATGACGGAAGGCATTATACTTAAATGCACTGCTTTGGAGGAAAAAGAAAAGGGAATAACCAAAGTATAAAGCGAAGGGCAAAAAGTGTAAATACCAACGCTGCGGACGCTGATTAATCAATGCTATAGTAAAGAAATAGACCAAAGGCGCAACCGCAAAATTCAACGGCTCAGTAGCATCTACAAAGTGTAAAATGTGTACAATCAAACCGCTATAACACAAAAAAATCTCCAGCGTCACCAACGCTAAAATCAATAATAACCCACCTAAATAGCGATTGCGGGGCAGCTGATTGGCTTTACTACCCAAAAAGAATACTGCCAAAAAGAGTCCCTGCACTACGCCGAGCAACGAAAAAGCAGCGTAGAAATCAATCCGATAAACGAAATCTGCGGGTAAAGCTAACATGCGATAAAATTAAGTTTTTTTGGTAGAGACGTTTAATAAAACGTGTTTCCCGATAGGAAAAGACAAGTGACATCGCCTTTTGATTGCATTTTTATGGTTTTGCAGCTAGGTTTGTTACGTCATTTCTGGATACCGACATTTCTGGTTTCTATCAACGAAGAGGTCTGTCCTCTGTCAGTAAAGCGATCTGTCTTCTGTCCTCTTTTTTATCATAAATCAATTATTCTATGCAAACTAAAACTAAAATCCATTGGAATATCCTACTTCCACTTGCTATTACTAAATTGCTATTGCATTTCCTAACCAACACCAATTACGGCTTGCACCGCGATGAATATCTTTATGTCGCAGAAAGTGAACATTTGAGTTGGGGCTATATGGAAGTGCCGCCCATGATTGCGGTGATTGGAAAGATGGCGATGACTATTTTTGGGAATACGGTCTTTGGTGTACGTTTTTTTCCTGCGATCATTGGTGCGATTAGCATATTATTAATCGGCGTGATGGCGCGTGATTTAGGAGGCAAAAAGTATGCGCAAGGACTCGCGGGTTTGGCATTTTTACTGTCACCCGCGTTTTTGGGGAGTAATCAGTTGTTCCAACCGGTGAGTTTCAATCAATTTATGTGGTTGCTGTCTGCTTTTTTTACGGTTAAAATATTACGTTGCGGAGCACCTAAATATTGGTACGCGCTAGGCATTACGGCAGGTTTAGGTTTTCTAACCAAATACTCGATTGTGTTCTTTTTTACGGGATTGATCGTTGGTTTTTTGCTAACGCCTTATCGTAAAGTTTTTACAAAAAAAGAACCATATATCGCCTTGGGGATAGCCTTATTTATTGCTTTTCCTAATTTGCTGTGGCAAATCAAATACGACTTGCCTGTGATGCGACACATGGCGGATTTAGCAAGTTCACAATTGGTCAACGTCGGGGTAGGGGACTTTATCTTGCCTCAGTTTTTGTTTCATTTTGCCGCAGTACCGATTTGGTTAGCGGGTTTATTTTGGTTTTTAAAACAGCCGACTTATCGTATTTTAGGAATTACTTATTTAGTCGTCATTGGTTTATTATTGGCGTTGAGTGGCAAAGCGTATTATAGTATTGGCGCGTACAGTATGCTATTTGCAGCGGGTGGCGTATTTTGGGAACGCCAATTAGAACAAAAGGCAGTTTACATTTTTACGCCATTACTTTTGTTGAATCTATTTTTAATTCCATACAGCATTCCTATTTTCAAAATTGAAGCTATGAAAAATTACCTCGCGTGGATGGCAGAACATGCGGGCATTGATGCGCCACTACGTTGGGAAGACGGTGTTTATCGCGATTTGACGCAGGATTATGCGGATATGCACGGTTGGGATGAATTGCCCGCCAAAGTGGCGAAAATTTATCACCAATTATCGCCCGAGGAGCAAGCGAAAACGCTTGTCTGGGGTGGAAACTATGGACACGCAGGTGCGTTGAATTTTTACCGTAAGGAATATAATTTACCTGTAGTCTATAGTTTCAATTCCAGTTTTGTGATGTGGACACCTGATACATTGGACATTGAATATCAAATTCAGGTGGAAGATAACTATCAATCGCCTTCGCCCTATTTTGAGGAAACCATTTTGTTGGATAGCATCACGAATCCTTACGCGCGCGATCCAGGGTACATTTATTTAAAACGGGGTGCAAAAGGAGATTTAGGAAAAATTTGGCAAGAGATTGTAGCGGAGGAAAGAGCGGCGGCGGGATATTGAAATTACGATTTTTTTTTATAATTTGGCTGTCAAATAAGCACGTAACGATTTTAGTGTTTTCTAACCCACTACTTCACACCTATTTTTTTATATCAAAGCTTCCGCTGATTAACAGCACACTTTTTGTACTATCTTATTAAGTTTGGAACAACAGATTATAATCTGCCAGAGGGGCAATTCATCAGAAAATCACACTTCATTTAGCGTGTTGATGTGAATTGATGATTAGAGCAGTTTACCATTTGAAATATAATCTTGATTGAATCTATCATAGATTTATTTTTTAGTAACGATGGATTAATAAATTTACATTCTTGGGTAACTTAATTTTTTTCTTAGTTTTCTTTTAAAAGAAGGAGTATTGTTGATACTATGACTGATTTTAAAAGGAAAATAAGGGAAAAAGAAATAGCCAAGAATGTAAATTTATTATTTCGTTGTTACTTAGCATTACTTAGATTGATATTTCATCATCATAGCTTGTACTTATTTTCTAACTTTTTAATACATTTTTATGAAAACTCTATTTACACTGCTCGCATTATTTTGCACGATGCAGGTATTTGCAGTACCGTTTGCGGTCAGTAAATCTACGCCTGCTGCGACGCTAGCTACTACACCCGAAATGGATGTAGTCAACGAATTACCTGCTGCTGCTTCATCTCTAAACATTGATGACTTTTTGAACTTAACACCCAAAAAATACAAAGAAATCACGGGTGAGAAATTAGGCTTTAAAAACACGCTAAAGCTAAAAGCTGCTCAAAAGGTTATTAAGAAAAAATTGAACAAAGGGAAAGCTGCTGATATACCTAAAGGTGCTTACATTGTTTTAGTTATCCTAGGTGTGGGCTGGTTAGTAATGGGATTAATGGATGATTTTAGTGGTAATAACTGGTGGGTCAATTTGATTCTGACGGCTTTATGTTGGCTTCCAGGTGTCATCCACGGACTGGTAAAAATGAAAGAATACTACTAAGCAAGTTCGTAGTTTTTAGTTGGTAGTTTGTAGTCGTACAAGCTACCAACTACTTGCTCGCGCAGCGTCTCCGACCTGTGCGTGATTCAATACTTAAAATCTCACCTCGCTTACGCAGTGTCTCCGACCTGTGCGCAATTCTAAACGCCCTCTATGTCTTGGAATAAATATATCCAACCGATCTGGTTGCTTGCCCTACTTGTTTTTCCTTTTATACTTTGGCTGATGCCTGCCGATTATTTTGATGGCGATGGGATGATCTTATGTCCGTCGCGGCTATTTTTTGATTTAGAATGTTTTAGTTGTGGGATGACGCGGGCAATTATGCATTTTCATCATTTTGACTTCGAAGAAGCGATTTATTACAATACGCTCGTTTTATTCTTTTATCCTGCCTTGATTTTAATTTGGTTCGTATGGACAAAAAGCGCGTGGCGCGAAGTACAACAAATTCGGGCAATGAGTAAGACCGAGACTAGTGGTATAAATAGCTGATTGCTAAGTAGATTGACAAAATTGTATAATTGTCTAATTGTGACAAAGCGTTCATAATGAACGACTTGTACATTTTTGTTAAACAAGTAAATAAGTAAACCTACTTAAGTGAAGGTATAAAAATAAAAAAGACCGTTTTTATTTATAAATAGCTGGTTTTTAGACTTTTACATCTTGCGGTTTTATATTTTACATTTTATATTTCATCAACTACTTCAACAGCTTTGTCAAATCGATTTAATTTATTATTCATAAATCACAATGGATAGAACGGAATGATTACTTTCGTGTTTATATTTTTCATCTTAATACAATCAAAAATTTAATACGAAATTATGAATGCAGCTACTGCTAGTTTAATTAATGCACTGACGCTAATCGCCATGAGTTTATGGGGCTACTTCGGTTCAGAGACTCCTTCTTTGACCGCTTTTATTCCTGCTGCCTTTGGTGCGGTATTATTAGCGATGAATAGTGGTGTGAAAAAAGAGAATAAAGTTATTGCTCACATCGCTGTCACCCTAACCTTACTAGTTTTGGTTAGTTTATTCAAGCCATTGAGTGGCGCAATGGGGCGTGGAGATACCGCTGCTACTATCCGCATCGGACTGATGATCGCGACTTCCATTTTGGCAATGGTCTTCTTTATCAAAAGCTTTAGAGACGCGCGTAAGGCACGTGAAGCAGCAGGAAATTAGAAAGTTTTTAGTTGATAGTTTTTAGTAAATCGCAAGATGAATTTGTTAGTAGTTTTTCATGTAAAACTTTTATTTAAAAAGTTATTGCACTGATGTACAAGTAGAACATTATTACTTTTTCCATTGAAAAAAAAGTAACCAAAGATTCTAGTATTGTAAACTCGCTCCGCTCAGACAGTACAATACCTGCCACCCGCCGAGCAAGTGCCTAGCCTTTGTAGGTTAATAGTTTAACACATGATAAACGGCTGAGGATTTGATTTTTTGTTTAAATAACTCATTGATAACGAATAAGTTAGAGCGGTCACAATTAGACCATATAACCATTAAACAATCTTGTTTTTACTAAAAACTATCAACTTCAATCACGCCTTCCAAATAAGTTACCGCATTTCCTTCCAAGATCGTCCGTGCTCCTTTTACTTCGCAGACCAACGCGCCACCGCGTGCTGAAATTTGCCGTGCCGTCATTCTAGTTTTACCTAACTTCTCTGCCCAAAAAGGCGCGAGTGTCGTATGCGCCGAACCTGTAACGGGATCTTCGTCAATGCCATAAAGTGGAAAAAAGCAACGCGAAACAAAATCAACTGCTTCTCCGCGTGCCGTAACGAGTAGCCCCCGTCGGTCAGTCAATTGCCTCACTATTGACATATCGGGTTGAATCGCTCGTACCTCTTGCTCCGATGCCAATTCGATAATTAAATCTTCTCGCCCTTCCGCTGCCGAAAGAATCGTAATGCCCATTTGCTCTAGCAAAGCAATATCTCTAGTATGCGCTTGAATATTATCCGTAGGAAAATCCATCGCATAACCATCCGCCGTTTTATGGACGATCAATTTACCACTGCGCGTATAAAAAGAAACCTCATCTGCCGTCCAACCGACTTTATCATATAATATGTGTGCAGTTGCGAGCGTAGCGTGTCCGCAAAGATCGACTTCAGCTGCGGGCGTAAACCAGCGTAAGTCAAAATCACAGTCTGTTGCGCTGGGTTTGTAAAAAGCAGTTTCGGATAAGTTATTTTCTAGCGCGATAGATTGCATCAATTCTTCTGATAACCACTCGCTTGCTAATGGTACTACCGCCGCAGGATTGCCACCAAATAACTGAGTAGTGAACGCGTCGGCTTGGTATAATTTCAATTTCATAATAGATAGATTAATTATTTTGGCAATATTTAGAGTTGTTTTGAAATAAAAAATAACGTATTAGAAAAGTGTAAATGTCGTTATAAAAGTGGTGTAATATCGTTCAAAAGTTGTCCCGTGTCATGTTTTGACAACTTTTAAACAACGTTTATACTACTTTTAAACCACTTTTGAACATTCTGATATTGATAAAAATTATTTACGAACAAGTCTTTTATATATTATAGACTGGAATACGTCAATTATTCTTATAATGGTTTTTTACATTTGTAAAATATTGATTATTCTCTTATAAACCCTTTTGCGAAGCGACAGAACTTGTCCCGCCGAAGGGTAACGGATATCGGGAGTCGCCGAGCTAAAAAACGCTAACACAAAAATGATGAAATCAATTCTTTTAGTCGCTTCTTTTTTTATGGTTATTTTAATGCCACTCTCTGCACAAAGCTATTTGCAGATGATGGAAGATTATTCTATTAATGTTTATGATGTCATTAAGGAAGGCGACCGTTATTTTTCTACTCACTCGAAGGGTAAAGGTTCAGGCTATAAGAACTTTCAACGCTGGATAGAAATGGAAGAACCGCGTTTCTATCCTTCTGGCGATCGGTCTAAATTTCGCCCTAATATTTTACAAACGGAATATGAAAAATTTGCGAAAGCGAATGCCGTTTTAAAAAAGAACAATAATACGGCAGATTGGCAAGAGTTAGGCCCAAGTTATGCTTATAACTACTTTTCCCCTTCTTGGGCACCTGGTGTCGGACGAGTAGAATCTATGGATGTAGATCCTGCAAATGATAATATTATTTACTTAGGTTCACGTAGTGGTGGTTTTTGGAAAACGATAGACGGCGGTGCAAGTTGGTATAGTACAACGCAAAATTTACCCGCCGTGGGTGTGGTCGATATTGAGGTTCATCCTGCTCGACCGAACGAAATTTATATCGTTACGCGTCACTCTACGGGTTATAGTTTAGGTCTTTTGAAATCTATCGATCGTGGAGAAACGTGGAATTCTGCTGGTTTAGATATTAATTTGACGGATTACGACCGACTCTGGGATTTACATATTTGTCCGATCGATACGGACGTCATGTACTGCACGGCGAGTAACGGAATTTACAAAACCGAAGATGGTGGTACGAATTGGAATCGGGAGGTTACTACCCGAACGATTACCATGCGCTTAAAACCTGATGATTGTGAAACCATCTATTGGATTCAAGAATGGTCGCGCAATGTGATTCGTAAATCGACAGACGGTTTAGATACTCAAGCGAGTTCATTCAATCTCGGTAGTATTGGTACGCCGCATCCGTTTTTGGCGGTTACGCCACATGATAATGCTTATGTCTATTATGGTTCATCTGCCGGTATTTGGCGATCCAATGATACGGGGGCGAATTTTACGCGTATGGGCGATGATCCCGGTCAGGCAATTGATAGTGGAATCATGACGCTGGGGGTTTCGGCAACGGATAAATCGAAAGTATTTGTCGGTAGTTTAGATCATTTTCGTTCTACAGATGAAGGAGCAACTTTTGAAAAATTCACGCGTTGGTCCGTCGCATCAAGCGACAACTATATCCATGCCGATGGTCGTTCGATTAAGACCTATGGAAATGTGATGTATATGGGAACGGACGGCTATTTAGGAAAAAGTGTAGATAATGGACAAACGTGGACGCGTCTGAATGACGATGGAACGGGCATTCGGGAATTTTATCGGATTGGCACTTCGCCGATTCGCGCAGATATGGTCGTTGGTGGTTCACAAGACAATGGAACAAGTGTGATGATTAACGGTGTTTGGTATGAATGGATGGGCGCAGATGGAATGGAAGGACACTTTGATCGCAACAATCCCAATATCTGGTTTGGAACAATTCAAAATGGTAGTTTTAATCGCACTACCACTGGCGGAACGAGTCGGAATGGTATCAAGCCAGCCGACAAAAAAGGTAATTGGATCACGCCCTCCGTCATCGATCCGCTCAATGACAATACGATTTTCATCGCTTACGACGTGCTATATAAAACCAATGATAATGGCAGCAATTGGACAGAAGTGTACGATTTTTCCGCTTACGGAAACATGGATCAGTTGGAAATCTCGCCCGTTGATTCCAATCGCCTATACATTTCAGATGGCGGAACGTTATTGACTTCCATTGATAATGGATTAAGCTGGACGAATATTTCTGCTGGTTTAGCCAACCTGAGCATTGCTCGAATCGTAGCGCATCCAACTGAGCCGCAGTCGGTCGGTGTAGTGTTTAGTGGTTACGATGATGGCGATAAAATGTATTATAGTACGAATGCTGGAGCGAATTGGACTAATCTCTCTAGTGACCTACCCAATTATCCAGCTACCTGTTTGGTACTCGAAGGCGGCGCGCAAAATCGAATATACGTCGGTATGGATGCGGGGATTTTTTATAAAGATAATGCTTCCGCTAATTGGATGCAGTACGATGATGGATTGCCCGTTTTGCAAGTTCGCGATATGGAAATTAATCGCGGTACGAATATGATTCGTATGGCAAGTTGGGGGCGTGGTTTATGGGAAAGCCCACTTTTACAGAAAGCAGATTTTCCAAAAATCACCGAAATTAGAATTACCCCTGCGCCTGATGAAATTCGTCCCACCGATCGAGATGATGTAAATGTCAAGGTGAAAATTACGGATAATGGAAGTATCGCTTCTGCTATATTAATGTACAGTGTTAATAATTGGACTTTAGATCAGCAAGCGAACTTACAATTATCCGGAGATGAATATTCCATGGGTAACTCTTTTGATCGTTATGCGCCTGGAACTAAAGTCTATTTCAAAATTCAGACCACTGATAATGAAGGCAATGTAACTTTATCAGACCTGATCCTCTACGAAATAAAGACCGAAGCTGCGATCTGTGGAGCGGCTGGTAGTACAGGAACGACTGCCGATTGGATTAAGGAGGTTGAACTAAACGACCTATTAAATACCTCTGAAAAAGCGCAATATTCCGATTTTACGAATATGTCCACTACCTTAGAACGTGGCGGTAGTCATAATTTGCGCGTTCAGCTTAATTATGCGTTCAATTTGGATCGCGCTCACGCCTGGGTAGATTGGAATCAAAATTTAGCATTTGAAGCATCTGAAAAAATCACCATGTCCGCTTATGCGAGTAATATTAGCAATGGAATGATTAATGTTCCAGCCGATGCGCTAATCGGTTCGACGCTGATGCGTGTTCGTTCGATTTATACTTTTAATCCAAATGATCCTTTTGAAGAGCCATGTGGAACTTATGCAGGTGAAGTAGAAGTCTACACGATAGTTGTAGCAGAACCTGCTTTAGCGGTACAGTGGTTAGATTTTCAAGCGGAGGCGGATAAAACGGCTGTTCATATTAATTGGACAACGGGACGGCAAACGGATAACGATTATTTCGTAGTCCAACGCTCACCAGATGGACGGAAGTGGGAAAATCTAGGTAGAGTAAACGGTGAAGAGAATACGCGTACTTCTAATAACTATCAATTAACCGATCGCGAGCCATTAGTAGGTTTATCTTATTATCGCTTGCGAGCAGTCGATATCAATGGATATGCCGTACATTCCAAAATGCAGGCTATTCGTTTTGCGGAAACCATTCCCACGGTAATGATTTCGCCAAATCCAGTTCAAGATATTGCAACGGTTCAGTTACCGACTGATTTAGTTATTCGTCAATTGGAAGTTTTAGATATACTGGGTAGAAGAATGCAAGTAGTGCATACGCTAGATCAAGAGCAGTTGACTTTTTCGGTGAACGAGTGGGAGAGTGGTCAGTACTTTTTGCGAATTGTTGATGAATCTGGGCAGTTGTACGCAGGAGAGTTGCAGGTGATTCATTAATGCGCTTAAAAAATAGGGTAATCCGTTGAAGTTGCGCCCGAGCTTTGCTACTTCAACGCGATGTGAGCAAAAGAACCACAGGTATTAATGATATGCCTGTGGGTTTTTATATAAAACGGGTATTTGATCACAACAAAAAAGAGATTTCTAAGAAAAACTTATCTTTTCAATAAAAAACAAGCAATATATCATGTCACAGATTGAATTATAATCATTAGTAGGTAGGTTAGATTACCTACCTCAGGGTGCAAAATTTGCCTTGTGACGGTTTTTTTGGTGTTTTTTATAAAAAAATGAAAAAAAAATAAAAAAAATACTAAGTGATATTAAATAAAAAATAGCTGTTTAAATAATTGATTATTAGTTTTTAATCTGTATTTAAAAAAAGTTATTTGTTTGTAAGTATTTGATTTACAGTCACTTGTGATTATGTTTAATTTGATCGAAAGCAAGAGAAAAAAATTATAAAACACTTGCGCGGCATGAAAATCTGTCCTATATTTGTGACAACAGTTCGGAAGAATATTTAAACCGAACAAAATTACCTCCCACTTTTGCAGCAATAATCATTGATTTACCTTTCATCGCTGCTTTTATCCTCCAACCTCCTTAGTTCTTTCTTGATACTACATTGATAGTCAATCATTTGATAGATGTACTGTTCATTGAATATTATTTTTAACTTTTTTTACAACAAACACTAAAAGCAAATTTTATTCTTCAACAGAGCAAACACTAACATTTACCATTTTTTATATCAGGGATAAAACAAGCAAACACAACAAAACATTTTTACACTAATAGACAAATTCTTTATTTTAATTTCCCACCCTCGTTCCATAACCGATACGATATAACTGACTGATAATCAGTTAAGTAATTAATTATCCTCCACTGTTAAAAATAAATTACCGGAACAATAGCAAAATGT
>JBGCES010000793.1:0-1331 GCA_045106545.1 Saprospiraceae bacterium | reverse complement strand
CGATGATAATAATCGGACAAATTACCACGATGAATTGCACCGAGAAACGCGGCTAGCTTCTTCGTTCATTTACAGTCGCCGTTTTAGCCCACAAACGCGTTTCAAAACGGGTCTATTTATTCATAATATTCTCAATTATAATTTTTATAAACAAACCATTGCGCGCGAAAATATCAGTGATGTATTGAGTAAAAACACCAACCTTGCCGTCAATGGCGAAGGCAGCACGAGTACGCTGCAATATTTTGCACAAGCTAGTCAAAACCTGAGTGAGCGCACGGTCGTAAATGGCGGTTTACACTTAATGTATTTTCCGTTAAATAACACCGCCTCCGTTGAGCCACGTTTGTCAATTAAACACCAAGTCAGTCCGCGTCAGAAAGTAAGTTTAGCTTATGGTTTACATAGTAAAATTTTACCGATGGCAACTTACTTCTTTTCCCAACAAGATACCATTAATGGTAATATTTCCACTATGCTACCCAATCTTGATTTGCCTTTTGTAAAAGCACATCATTTGATTGGCGCTTACGATTTCGCAACGGCGGCGGGGCTGCGTTTTACGGCAGAAGTTTATTATCAACGCTTATTCAATGTGCCCGTGAGTCCCGATGCAGATAATTTATATTGGATGTTAAATAATCGCCCTTCTTTTCCCGAACAGGAAGTCGTAGGCGAAGGCAAAGGTGAGAATGTCGGTATCGACTTAGCGGTCGAAAAGTTCTTTTCTAATCAGCTCTTTTTTCTGCTGACAGGTTCTTATTTCAAATCGTATTTCTACCCACAAAACGACCTCCGCTACCCTTCTACCTACGCCAATAATTTTGTTTCCTCCTTCACGTTCGGACGAGAATTTTCCATCGGCGAAGGCAAAACACTGCAAGTGGGCGCGCGGATTTTATACAATGGAGGCAATCGCTACACGCCATTAGATGAAGCTGCTTCCGCAGAGGATGGCGTTTACGTACCCGATACCGATTTGACCAATTCGTTGCAAATTCCCAATTATTTTCGCATTGATACCCGTATCGCTTATCGCTACAATGCGCCGAAACTAGCAGGAAGTATCACTTTGGATATTCAAAATTTGACCAATCGACAAAACCCAAATGGTGTAGGTTATTCAGCGGATTTGAACCAGTTATTTGTACGGAATCATTCGAGTGGGTTGGTGCCGGTGTTGACGTTTGTTTTTGATTTTTAAATAAGAGATACTAATTCTAATTTGCATTAGAAATACATTCTATTTATCTTGTTACTTTAGTAAATGAAAATTCAAACATACTTATGAAAAATGACTTCCTCTTAAAATTAGACCGTACTGCTGTGAC
>JBGCES010000792.1:0-3831 GCA_045106545.1 Saprospiraceae bacterium | reverse complement strand
TCCTTATTTAACATTCATCATTAGATAAAATGAATCTCAACAACAACCGTTACGAATTAAGCGGCGGCATAGATCCGCTGCAATTGGTAGAAAAATACAACTCTCCGTTGTACGTTTATGACAGTGCTATCATCGAACGTCAGTATAAACGTTTGTATAATGCGTTCAGTGTCACCCAGTTAAAGCTGAATTATGCGTGTAAGGCATTAACCAATATCAATATTCTACGGTTGTTGAAACAGTTGGGATCGGGTTTAGATACCGTCTCTGAACAAGAAGTGCGTTTAGGTTTGAAGGCAGGATTTGCGCCCGAAGATATTATCTATACGCCCAACTGTGTTTCCATTGAAGAAATCGCCGAATGCGTAGAACATGGCGTAAAAATCAATATTGACAATATTTCTATTTTAGAGCAATTCGGTAACGAATTTCCCGATACGCCCGTTTGTATTCGGGTCAATCCGCACATTTTTGCAGGTGGAAATGCAAAAATCTCCGTTGGTCATATTGACTCAAAATTCGGTATTTCCATTTTCCAAATTCCGCATGTACTCAAAGTTATCCAAGCAACGGGCGTAAAAGTAGAAGGCTTACACATGCATACAGGATCGGATATTTATGATGCAGAAGTCTTTTTACGTGGCGCAGAAATATTGCTCAATCAAGCCGAACATTTCCCTGATTTAGAATACATCGACTTCGGTAGCGGATTTAAAGTGCCGTATAAAGAAGGCGGCAACGCGACCGACATTGAAGAATTGGGTCGCAAAATTTCCACTCGCTTCAATACTTTCTGTGAAGAATACGGACGCGATTTAACGCTGATGTTTGAACCAGGTAAGTTCCTAGTCAGCGAATCAGGCTATTTTTTAGTGCGTACCAACGTCGTCAAAACCACGCCTTCCACCGTCTTCGTGGGCGTTGATTCCGGTTTAAATCACTTGATTCGCCCGATGTTTTACGATTCCTACCACGAAATCACCAATATCTCTAATCCTAAAGGAAAAAATCGCATTTACACCGTCGTCGGCTACATCTGCGAAACGGACACTTTTGGTGTCAACCGCAAACTCAACGAAGTTCGCGAAGGTGACATTATGTGTTTCCACAACGCTGGCGCGTACTGTTGGATGATGGCTTCTAATTATAATTCACGCTATCGTCCTGCGGAAGTATTGGTTCACGAAGGAAAAGATTACTTGATTCGCAAACGCGAAACGATGGACGACTTGATGCGCAACCAAGTGGAAGCGGATATTTTTACGGAAGTGATGGCGTAACAGAACAATCAATTCAATTGGTACAATTTAGGTATCGGATACCTTCGAGGTATCCGATACCTGTGTTTCAGAAAAAAGCTAATTAAATGGACACCGATCTCCTCAATTTCATCAGCATCAGACGCTACAAAAAAGGCAGAAGAAAGATTTTTCTATCGGATAAAAACGAATGGAATATCTATCAATTCTTTTACGATGCGGGATTTCGGATGGGTTTAAAAGATGGTCAACGAGTGTTGCATAGAAATGGTAAAATCGAAGATATTCAAAGTCTCCGAAAATCCTTTTTTACTTTTTTAAAAAAGAAACGCTATACCGAATGTCCAGAAGATATTAATCATGTGGATATATTAACGTGGTACGAGGCGGACGATCGAATCAAGATGAATACGAAGTTGAAATACGTTTTGAATCATCGTTCGATGGATGATTTGGAAGAGGTTAATTTTTAATCTAATTAAAAAATTCTACATAAAAATATTAGCGTCCCCAGCGTCTTTCTACGTAATAAAAACAAATGAATGCCAAATAACAAAACCACCGCCAACTACCTCCAAGGCATCTCTCGCCTGCTCACCAAAGCTGTCCTCGAAACCACAGACATCGTAGAAGCTATGCACCGCCGCGTTGTTCATCCACCGTTCTTACCTTCTACACCAATCCAACATTTAATTACAGAAATCGCGGGTTTCACTTACAACAACATTCGGCGAGGTACGCAACTGGTCAGCGGAGGAATGGATAAGCTATTAGGACAATGCGCGAACCAACTAGGAGAAATTAAATCGACCGAAAAACGAGAAACAATGCGCTCGGTTTTAAACGGTGTAATCGGTGATTATTTAGCAGAACAAGACAATCCGTTACGGATTTCAATGGAATTTAGAGCACAAGGAAAAAGCATTCGGTTAAACAGTTCAGGCATCCAAAATGCTTATCCTAATCTCACGAATAAAGTTCTACTACTTATCCACGGCTCTAGCATGAGCGACTTGCAATGGACACAGCAGGAGCATAATCACGGAACTTTATTAGCAGAAGAATTTGGCTTTACGCCAGTGTACCTGCATTACAACAGCGGTCAGCACGTCTCTACTAACGGACAAAAACTCGCCGATCAACTGGAACAGTTCATAAATGCCTATCCGATTCCCCTTGAGGAAATTACCATTCTAGCGCACAGCATGGGCGGTTTGGTCACTCGCAGCGCAGTGCATTATGCCCAACAACAGCAACGAAGTTGGACGCAGCGGCTCAAAAAAATGATATTTTTAGGGACACCTCATCACGGTGCGCCACTGGAACAAATGGGTAATTACTTGGACGTTATTTTAAATAATATTCCTTACGTAAAACCTTTTGCCCGTTTAGCTAAAATCCGCAGCGCAGGAGTTACTGATTTACGTTACGGCAATCTGCTAGACGAAGATTGGACGGGTCGAGATGTGTTTAAACTGACAGGTGACCAACGGCAATCCGTACCATTACCCGCAACGGTCGATTGTTATAGCGTAGCAGCAATTGTAGGTGAATCTGCTAATTCCACAGCGACGCAACTTCGTGGCGATAATTTGGTCGGTTTAAAAAGTGCATTAGGACAACATAAGGATCAGGCAAAGGATCTAGGTTTTAAAGAAGAGCATCAATTTATAGTTTATGGGCATAATCATTTGGATTTATTGAGTAGTCAGGCCGTTTATAGTAAGTTACGTACGTGGATGGAGGACTGAGAGAATAATTATGTATTTTTATCCAATGGCGGCTTGCCCCATTGGACAAACAGTTTACTCTATTTTGCGAAATTTATTGCTACTAAATATTTGTAACTTTGGCAAGCAGGTGATTTTTAGCATCATCTTCCAAACCATCTAATTTCCCTCACTATAAAACTACTTTTTATGAAATTCCTCTACTCCCTTTTGTCTATTACTTTCGTTGTTTTCACTTCTTACCACCAACTAAGCGCAGAAATAATTAACATTAATTTTACTAGTGCCACTCCAAATGTTCCAACTTCCTGTTTGGATACGTGGTCCGAAAGTGATCTTAATTTACAAGTCGTACCTATTCCACCTGACACAGATTGCTTTTTTGAATTAAACACTACAATGGGATATTTTGACATGTACACTGGTCGGGTGACTGTAGATTTAAGTAGTTTGACAAATATTAGCAATATTGATATTGACATCTTGGATTTTTGTGGCGAAGGCTGTACTATAGCAAAAGTTTGGAATGCTGGAAACGTAATTACGATGCAAGGAAACGCTGATACTGGAAATATGGAAACGCTTAGTTTCTCCTTTGCGCAAGGAACGGTTATGGATCAATTTTCTATTGAAAGTTTTGAAGGAAGAGCCCTCAAAATCCGAATTCAAGGAGATCGCGTAGGCAATAATCAAGACCTAGATCTCGGCGATGGAACTTTGCAAGCGGGTACTTATACGAGTTGTAACGGTATCACTTCTCAAAATCAACTGACTGGTGACGTTGTCTTTATGGCAGGCACTCAAATTGAGTTAGGCAGTGGATTCAGCACTGGTTCAAATAC
>JBGCES010000791.1:0-2209 GCA_045106545.1 Saprospiraceae bacterium | reverse complement strand
GTGGTGCAAGACAGTAGTAATCAGATTTGGTCAGCAACCGAAGAAGGGGTTTTACGATATAATTCTACCGAAACGTTTTTGTATCACAAATACAATGGACTGCCTGCTGGTGTAGCAGATCGGGTGTATACTATTTTTATTGATTCCAAACAGCATATTTGGATTGCACTAGAAGGAGGGATTGCTTATTATGAAGCAGCTACGGATAGTTTTGCCTGGTTAAATAGCTACAAAGAAGCAGAAATTAGCTCCGTTACGTCTATTGTTGAGACGTCCGATAATCAGTTATGGTTTGGTGGATACAACGGCTTATGGCGTTACGATACAGAAAAAAAGGAGATAAAACTAGTATCGCGCGAAGTTCGCGTTCGTAGTCTTTACGTTGATGATGGACAATTGTTAGTGGGAGCAGTGGACGGATTCTACACTACCAGTCCTGACGGACAATTGCGCAGTCCTAATGAAAATATCAATACCGTTCCTTATAATATAACGGCGATTACGCGCCATAATGATACCTACCTTTTAGGCACGAATCGCAATGGATTGTTACGCTTGAGTAGTGATTTTTCGCAAATCGAGCTTGTCGATCTCAAGCCTTATACTCAACGCAATTACCGGATTCGAGATTTGGTTGTCACTCCAAATGGTCAAATCTATGTAGCTACCGATGGTGCTGGTTTTTTACTTTTAGATCAGAATTTAAAACTAGTTGAAAAATATAGCTACGATGTCAATAATCCAAATAGCGTTTCTAGCGACGGTATTTACGATATTTTGATTGGAAAAGAAAATATGCTCTGGGTCGCAACTTATGGCGGCGGCTTATCTTATTTGAATCTATCCGAGCAGTATTTTAAAAATATTACCCATCGCATTAATGATCCCAACAGTATCGTCCAAAATTTCACGCGTTCCATTCTGGAAACTGACGATGGACGCGTATGGTTTGGCACTAAAAGGGGGATTAGTATCTGGAACCCTCGTACCAGCAATTGGAAAAATATCCCTTATTTAAATCCGCAAAAACAGGTAAATGAAATCGTGATGGCACTTGCCGAAACAAAAAATCATGTTTGGGCAGGAACGTACGGTAGCGGCGCATTTCGCATTGATAAAAACACCTTAGTAAGTACGCCTTTCGGCAAAAACAGCCCCGCTGCCCAGCGGATTAATCTAGATCGGATATATGCCATTGCAGTAGATGCAGCAGATAATGTTTGGTTAGGTGGTATTGATGAAGAATTACAACAAATTGCCATTGACGGTACTATTACGGCTTATCCGATCAAACTGGTCAAAGATATTATTCCCAGCCAGCAGGGCGGGGTAGTAGTGGTTGGTAAAAATGGGGTTCATCGCATCAAAAACCGCGTAGTTGTAGAAATTAATACGTTACAATCGGGACAACATGGTCTGACCTATTCTACACTTAATTGTATTGCGGAGAATTCAGTAGGGAATCTCACCATTGGAACTAATGGCGACGGCATCATCTTCTACGATAATCAACGCGAGACTTTTCAGCGATTTGACTTTAAAGATGGCTTACCTGCGGACATCGTGCAAGGATTAATTTATGCCGATCCACAAACCCTCTGGGTGAGTACGACGCGTGGTTTGGCAGTGCTTTCGCTAGGTACGGCGGATACGACTATTCAGGTTTTTGACAAATCGGATGGTTTAGCAAGCATGGAATTTAACTATGGTAGTTATGCACAATTGAGTACAGATGAGTTGGCATTTGGCGGAGTGGATGGCGTTACGTTAGTTGAACCACAGGCAGTACAACAGCAGTTGACTACACCTAAAATTATCTTAGAAAATATCGAAGTATTAAATATCAAACCTGATGAAACCAGTAGTACTTTACCCGCTAATTTGCAAACTGCCGATCGCATTCAATTAAAACATTACGAAAATGCCCTACGTATCAAATACGCAGGTATTTTACATAGCAATCCCGAACGAGTGCAGTATAGTTGGCGTATGCGCGGCTTGGATGATGACTGGAGCGAACCGACCACTGAGCGACAAATTAACTTCACCAACCTCTCACCAGGTAAGTACAATTTTGAAGTGAAAGCCGCGAATCGCGGTGGAGAATGGACTGTGCCCAAAGCAGTACAATTTAGTATTAATCCGCCTTGGTATGCGACCAATACCGCTTACGGATTCTACTTACTCCTACTCATCGGGCTGGTTATTG
>JBGCES010000790.1:0-8147 GCA_045106545.1 Saprospiraceae bacterium | reverse complement strand
ACCCATTAGAAGTAGAAAATATATTTCCCCGTATTGTTGAGGATGGAGTCATTGCTTCTATTTGTATCGACTCGTTGTTACATTTCAATATTGAAGATTTAGATATTTATGTAGTAGCTCCCTCAGGACAATTTATGGAATTGACTACAGATAACGGCGGTGATGGTGGCAATGGAAATGCACCTGATTTTTACCGTAGTACTTGTTTTGTTGCAGATAATGCCGCAAACGATATTACCACGGGGAGCGCTCCCTTTATTGGTGAATGGCAGCCCGAAGGTGAATTTTCTGATCTATTTGGCAGTCCAACCAATGGTACTTGGCAATTACTAATCGTTGATGATGAGAATGATTCTCCTATTTTCGATGGGACTTTATTCGAGTGGAGTATTACTTTTTCTGCTCAGTATGAAATTAACTATCAATGGTCGCCAGCAGCTGGATTGAGTTGTACCGATTGTCCTAACCCAACGGCTAATCCTGCTTCGACTATGACTTATACCTATGCAGTGTCTGACTCCAGAGGTTGTTCAGAAACGGCGGAAGTAACAGTTTCAGTTGGTGGTAGTTTGCCTGCTCCAGTAGTGAGTTGTGGCAATATTTCAGATGCTGAAATTGAAATTACCTTTACTGATATTGCTGGTTCAAGTGGTTATGAAGTGAACGTAGATGGTAATGGTTGGGAAACACCCAATGGCAACTTGTCTCATACGATTATGGGACTTTTGCCTGGACAGGAAGTAACGGTGCAAGTTAGAGGAATAAATAATTGCGGTACTGCTGAAATTGGCTCAACTACTTGTGAAACAGTAAGTTGTGTCGTCCCTACGGTTTCTATCGATAACGTGATTGATGTGACTTGTAGTAGTGAAACGGATGGAGAAATCCTAGTTTCAGCAAGCGGCGGAATCAATGGCGCATTTAATTTTTCGCTAAATGGCGAAACCAATACGACCGGTGAATTTTTCGATTTAGCCGCAGGCGATTATCAATTAATTGTTTTTGAAGCGGTTGATTGTGCAGATACGCTGATGATAACTATCAACGAACCTGCTGGGATCGTTGCTTCAGCTATGGTTTTGGAAGAACCACTTTGTGTGGGTTTACCAGGAGGTAGCGCGAGTGTAGAAGTAAGTGGCGGTACTTATCCGTATTTTTATCAGTGGACAAGTGGCGAAACTGATTCGATCGCGATAAATCTACGTGGTGGTATGAACGAGGTTAGCATTGTCGATGCGAATGATTGCGAACAGGTAATCGCTGTGGATATTCCAGAACCTTCGCCAATTGTGGTGATGACTTCTGCTTCCAATGTCAATTGTAATGGTGCCGCCGATGGTTCAATCATTGTTAGCGCAACGGGTGGAACAGCAGCGGGTGATTATACTTTCCTTTGGGGAGAAAATACCAGTTTTTCAACTAACGACACGATCCTGGACTTAGCTCCTGATGTTTATAGTTTAACCGTAACCGATGACAATGGCTGTACTGCCAAAGCGATGGTAACTATTGTTGAACCTGATGTGATTACGCTTTCCACTACATCTACCGAAGCCAGTTGTAGCGGAAATTTTGATGGGTCAGCTACTGTTCAAGTTATGGGCGGTTCGGGGGATTATAATTTTGCTTGGAACGATCCGAATAATCAAACTACTGCCACTGCAAATGGCTTAACCGTTGGAGAATATGAAGTAACCGTAACAGATCGTGCGGGGGGGTGTGAAATAGTCACTACTGCCAACGTCACCTCACCAAATGCAATCATTGTCGAACAACAAGCAATGGCTACGCGCTGTGTCGATACGAGCGATGGCAGTTTAAGTCTAGATATTAGCGGTGGTGCTGGCGGTTATTCGGTAGTATGGGATGATAATCCGACTACCGCAGCGATGCGTACGGACTTGTCGGCAGGGATATATCAAGCAACGGTTTCTGATGCCGCTGGATGTTTTGAGATCGTTCAAGTCCGAATCCCTTCTCCTGACTCTATTACTTACGAAATATTTTCTACCCAAAATAGCTGTCGCCCTCAAGATGATGGTACTGCAACGATCAATGCGACCGGAGGAACAGGAAACTTGCTTTATCAATGGGACGATCTACAAATGCAGCAAGCAAATCAGGCTTTCCAACTCGAAGCGGGTACTTATTCTGTAACCGTAACGGATGAGCGTAGTTGTGAAGAAATTGCTTCGGTAGAGGTGACCGATGCGCCACCAATCGAAATCATGGGAGAGGCTGGAATGCCTACTTGTTTTGGTGAAAACACAGGTTTCGCGGAAGTGATGGCAACGGGTGGCATTGGAGAGTTAGCTTACCAATGGCAAGGGTTTACTAATCAAACAGCTAATCGCTTATCAGATGTTCCAGCGGGAACGTATCGGGTGATTGTTTCTGATGATGTAGGTTGTCAGGAGGGGTTTGATGTGATTGTTGATCAACCAACGGAATTAATGGCTACTACTATGGTCATTCCTACTTCTTGTGAAAATACTTCTGGCGATGCGAGTGTAACGCCAACAGGCGGTACAGAACCATATACTTATATGTGGAGCGATGCTGCTGGGCAAACTACTTCGACCGTAACTGGCTTAGATCCTACGACTTATTCTGTAACCGTTACAGATGCTAATGGTTGTTCGATTGTGGAAATGGTAGATGTTTCTGTTCCAGAACAGTTAAACGTTAATCTAAGTAGTACCGAAGCGAGTTGTGGCGGTGTGGCTGATGGTAGTGTAACGGCTGAACCAAGTGGTGGAGCAGGTGGCTATACCTATCAGTGGAGCGCAGGAATCGATCCTACACAGGCAACTATAGCAGATTTGCCATTAGGTAACTATACGGTGACTATCACCGATACCAATGGTTGTTCGGTGGAACAAACCGTTGCTATCGAGGAAGCTGCGCCTTTTACGATTTCAAGTACGGTTACGGACGAAAATTGTATTCAAGACGATGCTGGAGCGGTGAATATTACGGTGAATGATGGGGTTGGGCAGTTGACCTTTCAATGGTCAAATAATGCGACTACGGAAGACATAGATAACTTACCAGCAGGTGATTACTTTGCTACCGTCACTGATGCGAACGGCTGTCAAGTACTCATCAATGCTACGGTGCAACCCGAACCAGAAATTGATTTAGAATTTGCTGCCTCCGACGTTAGCTGTAACGGACTGAGCGATGGAACGGTTAGTGTGGTAGCTCAAAATGGCAATGGTAATTACGTCTATCAGTGGAGCGATAATAGCACTGACCCAATCCGTTTGGGACTTGCAGCGGGATTGTATGAAGTAGAAGTGGTCGATGATGGCGGCTGTCGCGCACTGGATTCTATTCGCATACAGCAACCTGATTCTGTACTTTTAGATATTTCTACTGAACCGATCTCTTGTTATGATGATCGTGATGGTTTATTGCTCGTCAACGCTCGTGGTGGTAGTCCTGAATATACCTATAGCTTGGATGGACAACGCTATGGTACTAGCAATGCTTTTATCAATTTAACGGCAGGAACTTATCAGGTAGTTGCGCAGGATAAAAATAGTTGCTTTAGTGAACCGATGGAAGCGACTATTGAGCAGCCCGAAGAATTGACGGCTAGTTTGGAGCATCTATTAATTTATCAGTTCGGAGATAGTCTTCAGCTTGCGCCAAAAATCAATGGTGGCACTGGCGATTTGATTTATAGTTGGATGCCCGTTGATACTACTATTTTGTCCTGCTTTGATTGTCCCAACCCTTATTTAAGAGCGACTTTCCAGACTAGTGTAACGCTTACCGTTACGGACGAAAACAATTGCCGAACAAACGAAGCGACTAATATCATCGTGCAAAAAGATCGACGCATTTTTGTCCCTACAGGTTTTACACCCAATGCAGATAGGACTAATGACATCTTATTAATTCACGGCGAACCAGATGCTAAAATTATTATTTTCAAAGTATTTGATCGCTGGGGCGAATTGCTTTACGAGCAAAGTGCATTTGACATCAGTGATTTGAAAATGGGCTGGGATGGGAATTTCCGTGGGCAACCTGCGCCTGCTGGAGTTTATGTTTGGTACATGGAAGTCGAATTTGTGGACGGCGTGCGCGAATTGTATAAAGGAGAAACTACTTTGTTAAGATAAAGTAGATTTTTTAGAAAAAAATTGTAATTAATTCATTTTCAATTAGTTACTTTACATTTATTTTATCAACATCATGTTTAAACATATTGCTTGATTAAATAGATTAGCAAATTAACAATTAGTAGTTTGCCTGACTTTTTTTGACTGTTATTAAAAAAATCACATTTAACTAGCTACATCGAAATGCGAATAATAACTATTGTATTCTTTTCTCTTTTTGTTGGAGGAATCATCACACCGCTATCTGCACAATTCACTTTTTTAGGAACTATCAAAAATGCTAAAACTAAAGTAGCTCTTGATGGAGTTACCGTCCAATTACTTAGCCATAAGGTGGAGGAGATTACCGATGACAATGGTTATTTTGATATTAAACTACCAGCGATTGCATCAGATACTGCCAGATTAGTCGTCGTAATTCAACATTTAGGATTTGAACCCTTACGGGAAATTATTCCTATAACACGTTCGGATAATAATGATTTAGTCTTACGCGAATACGAACTCAAACCTGAAGCTGTCGAACTCGAAGACGTAATTGTGACGGCTAATCGAGTCGAGGAAAATCTACAAGATGTCCCAACAGCAGTAACATCAATAAATGCTAAAGAATTAGAAAATCGTAGTATCGTCAATACAGTAGAAGCACTTGAAAGTGTTCCCAATCTAATTACGGATGCTTACTTACCGAGTCAACCTACCTTTTCTCTACGTGGATTAGCTTCCAACTTTGATAATAACGGTATCGAGAATTCTGTCGGACTTTATATCAATGACGTATTTTACTCGCGTTCATTTAGTTTTAATTCTACCTTGATGGATATAGATCGCATTGAGGTCTTGCGGGGACCACAAGGAACGCTATTTGGCAAAAATACCGTTGGTGGAGTACTACATATTATTACCGAAAAACCCAAAATGGGAAATTTCGGTGCATTAGAATTGAGTACTGGTAACTATAATTTACTACAAGCGAGAGGTAAAGCCAACGTTATGCTTGTCAAAGATAAACTTGCATTGCGGGTAGCAGGAGCGTTGCGTAAACGAGATGGTTGGATGTTAGAAGAAAATCCTGAGCTTCAAGATGTAAATGGTACGCTATTTTATGGCGGACGTGCTTCGCTGTTGTTTCAACCCAAAGATGATTTTAAAATTAATATTACTGCACATGTAGGTCAAGACGACCGAGCAGAATTTACTACCGATTTTCAACCCGCCTCTTTCGACCGCCGTCTGGACTACGACGAAGCCGATCCTTTGGATCGTCGAAGTAGCCGCAACGAGTTGGACGAATCCTTCAATCGTACTGTTGTTGGTTTAAATGGTAAGGTAGAATGGGCGTTAGATAGCGTGCATACTTTGACTTCAGTGACGGGTTATAATTATTCTAAAACGGAATCTTTTCGAGATTTTGATGTAACGCCAATTCCTGCTGCAATCTTTGCAAAGAACACCGATTTGAATACGTTTAGTCAGGAAATTCGAATTAGTACGCCACGTGAAAATCGTAAACTTTTTTATGTAGGTGGATTGTATTATTTGCAAGAATCTATTGCTGCACGAGATAGTATTGCGTTGCAAGAAGATTTTGCTCCCGTTTGGCAGCGTCAGTTTGGTTTGCCCGTTTCACCTATTCCAGGTTATTTTGAATACGTTTCACCCAATAGCCAAGTAGAATCTACCAGTATGGCGGCTTATTTATCTGGCTCGTTGGAAGTAAGTGAGCGCGTGCGGGTAAATGCGGGTTTGCGTTATACAAATGAAAAAAAGACGCTTGATTTTTTCCAAAATGTAGGTAGCGACTTTGGCTTAATTGAGTTGGCAGTATCGCAAGTAGGTAGTGCCGAGCAGCCGTTAGAGCGAGAAGTTATTGATAAAGTTTGGTCATATAATATCGGCATGGACTTTAAGACAACCGAAAAAATGCTGATTTATGCTAATTATTCACGGGGTTTTAAAGGGGCAGGTTTTAATACCGAATTCGCACCTGATTCATTAGGTGGTACTTTAGTTTTCCGACCCGAATTTATTAACAATTACGAATTTGGAATTAAGTATCAATTTTCAGACACCTATCGTGTAAATACTAGTGCATTTATTACGGATTATAAAGATAAACAGGAAACAGCTCCAGGTGGTTCTGCCTATCGAGTTGCCAATGCAGAAAGCGCAGAGGGGCTGGGCTTAGAGTCCGAATTGACTGCCAAGTATAGTTCTGGTTTCCAAATGGCTACTTCTTTTGGATATTTATATTTGCGTTATTTAAGTTTCCCATTCTCGGATCGCAACGGACAACCCATTAACCTGACTGGTAATCGTTTATATAAAGCACCTGAATTCACCTTTCGGGCAGCTCCTGCTTATAGTTTATATCTCAATTCGGAGATTTCTTTGTTTATGCAGGCAGAATATAACTACGTTAGTAAAGCCTTTAATGATATTTATAATACGGAAGCGTTGGCACGTCAGGGCGCAGGTATTGTAAACGCTCGCTTAGCATTCAGTATTCAACAAGAACGTTACACGATTGCGCTATGGGGCAAAAATTTGACGGATGCTACGTTTTTCCAACATGCTTGGGAATTCAACTTCGGTAGCCACGTTGCCTTGAATCCACCACGGACATTAGGCGTTGAATTTAGAGTGAATTTTTATTAATGCTTGAGGCGACCTTGACAGTAAACGACACTTTTTCGTATTTTGTGCCATAGAAAAAAAAGCGAACTATGGCAAGATCAGATTCTTACTCTAAATATCTTACCCAAATCGAAGAATGGGTTAACGATGGCGAAGATTACTTAGCTATTAAACGGAAATTGACCGTTTCTGAACTACCAGAAGCAGATCAAATAAAACTACTTTCTCGGGTAGATGATTTTATCGTTCAGCGCGAGCATTACGAAAATCAGCGCAATCAAGCGATTGCTCAAATGATTTTAGGAATGACGATCTTGCTGACGGGTTTGCTATTTTGGATTTATGTCACTCAAACTGGAAAAGGGCAACGGATTTTATTTGGAATGGCACTGGTCGGTGGCGCATATATCTTAAAAAGAGGATACGATAAATTTCGCCAACCTCCACGTCAATTTTCCGTCATGCAGGAAAAGAAAAACATCTTTGATCGTTATCGCACGAAAAAAGAGTAATGAAATTCGAAAATGGTTTCCATTTTTGAATAATAAGTGCCTCACGATAATTAATTCGGTAAATTTTAGGAAATAGATTTACTCCCTTTGGTCGAGAGATCGCTTCGCTAAGTTGTTCGATAGTTTTTCTAAAAAAATCAGTGCATATCCGTAGATACGGACTTATTTTTTTTGAGAAAATAGCGGAAAGAGATACTCATAAAATACAGAAGTAATTGTTGTGAGGCACTTAACTACTTAAACAAATTCTCTTTTTTTGCTGTTTTAAAAATACTAGCTAGTCGTTAATTTTATCATTATAAAAGAGATAAATATAAGAAGGTGTACATGTTTGTTTTGACAATAAAAATGGTGTAGGTCGCGTGCTACGAACAGATTGTAACTACCAATTATTTATTTTATGTGATTTTAACTAACTGATTAACAGCTACTTATTTAAAGTAAACCTTTAACGTCCTCCTATTTATGTATCGCTTCTTTCTATTGCTTCTTGCCTTCTCTTTTTTATTTGCTTGCAACGATTTCAACCCAAATCTGGATGAACAAGGGAATGATTTACTGGAAAGTAATGAAATATTTTTGGCTGAAAATATTGAAATGCCTTACCGCGATACGGTTTATGTACCTATCTATTCCGAAATATATAGCAAGACACGTAAAGATCGAATTTTACTCACCGCCACTTTGAGCATCCGCAATACCAGCCTCACCGATTCGCTAATTATTCGCGATATTGATTACTATGATACAAATGGAAAATTAGTACGGAGATTCATTGACAAAACCTTGTTATTGACGCCGATGCAGTCGATCGAATACGTGATTGAAGAAGCCGATAAAACGGGTGGGGTAGGAGCTAATTTTA
>JBGCES010000079.1:0-2511 GCA_045106545.1 Saprospiraceae bacterium | reverse complement strand
TGCATCTGCAGTACACATTCCTGGCACTGGAGTTCCTTTGGGCATCTGTGGTTTTATTGAAGGTGGTCGCGTAACGGTAGGCGATGGTGACACGGAAACGAAGAGCGTAATGGATGGCGAAGATGACGGTTTAAGTTTTGCTTCTACGGCTGCTCCTGAGGCAAATGGTCACTCTTTTACTTACGTAGTAACCGATGCAGATGGTATGATTCTAGGTATTCCACCAGCAAATCAAGTAAATTTCGACCCTGCTGGTTTAGGTACTTGTTTAGTATATGGTCTATCTTACACTGGAAGTCTTAATATCGCAGGTGGTGATATTTTAGACGCAGCACAAGCAATTAGTGATGATTGTTTTAGTTTATCTAGCAACTTTGTATCTGTTAATCGGATTAGTGGTGGCGCTCCTACTGCGCAATTTTTCGCTTCTTCAAATAACTCTGGTAAATTAGGTGTATTTGACTTAGTAGGTGATAACGTATTAGCTACTGAAAATGATGTACTTGCTACCGATGCAGATGGTATTTTTTATGATACTGACACCGATGTTCTGTATCAAGTAAACCGCACTGACAACCGCGTGGATGCTTATGCGAATGCAGCTACCAACCCAACTTTGATTGCTTCTTCTACTTCTGACTTTAGCAATGGACGTGAATTAACCGTTTTTGAAGATAAATTGGTAGTAGCACAAGATGCAAATGACGGAAATGGTAATCAAAATCGCTTGTTGGTTTATACTCTTGCAGAAGGTTCGATCACTTTAGATAAGATTTTTGAAGTAGAAATCAACTTATGGGGTATTCAAGCAAATGGTACTCAACTAATCGCTATCGTTGATAATTCTGATGAAGTAGCCATTTTTGATGATTTCTTTGCACAAGCGGCGGGTGCTTTACAACCTACTGCTATAGTTGTGATTGAAGACATGATTCGTACGCACGGATTACATTACGTAGCGGATAGAGATATGATGTTCTTGACAGATGTTGGAGCAGCTAGTCGCGCAGGTGATGGTGCTTTCTTACGTATTCGTAACTGGACAGGCGCTATCGCTGACGGAACAGTTAGTTCAGCAGAACAATTCCGCGTATCAGGTGGAACAAGTATGTTGGGTAATCCTGTAGATATTACATACGATAGCAACAGTGACGTTGTTTTTGTAG
Organism: Saprospiraceae bacterium; assembly: GCA_045106545.1. Taxonomy (GTDB): domain Bacteria; phylum Bacteroidota; class Bacteroidia; order Chitinophagales; family Saprospiraceae; genus JBGCES01. Next base: position 1,345 of record JBGCES010000079.1, on the reverse strand, counting down.
CAGAACGTGCAAATGGCGGTGGAAGAATCCTTGGTTTTGAAAATCCAGTGATTACAGGAGGAGATGTGCCTTTGTTTAACTACGTATTTCCAGGTGCATCAGCAGTACATTTACCATCTACTAGTGGTAATTTAATCGCAGAAGATACGCCAGAATTTTTAGCTACTACGCCAACTAATACTGTAACCAAACTTTTCCCAGTACCAGTTACGAACGAATTGAATATGGTAATAGATAGTGAGTATGATCAAGATGTAATCGTAAGCGTCGTAAATGCAGCGGGAAGCGTTGTTTTGCAACAAAATACGAGCTTATATAATGGTCGCAATACGTTACGTATCCCAACTGCTTATTTACCACACGGAATTTATTTCGTACAAATTCCAGGTGCAGCAGAATGGTCAAAGTTTGTGAAGCAGTAATCATCTAAAGTTTAAGAAAAAATGACTTTGCTGTATTTCATGCAGCGTTTAAGTTTTTTCTAAAATTGAATAAAAAAATAGGGAGTTATCTGAGTATCAGATAATTCCCTATTTTTTTTCTGATCAGCTGACTTAATTCCTCAGTAAAAATGGAATCATCTATCTGTTGCGCATTAACTGCAAGGAGAAAAAGGAAAAAGAATGCAAGAATCAAGGTCACTTTTGACCAGTTAGTTTTAATACAAAGTAATATTCATTTTGATGAAATTTTAATCAAAAAGGGCTTATCGCTCGATGATTCCAGTATGAAGTTAAAATACAGTAAAGCTGGACGTAGTTCTGTCTTTTTAGTGCAGAAAATTTGATATTGTAGAAAGGAAAAAAGAGAAAGGAAGAATAATTTCCTACCTTTCTTCTTTATTAAAAATAGAGCATCACAGTTTCGTACTTTTTTCATATTCCATTTATCACGTAGTCGTATATGACACCACTACTTTTCAACCCATCATGAAAGTGATTCATCAAGGATTGAACGATGAGTCGGCTTGGTCACGCGGACAAGCATGGGGATTATATGGCTATACGATGGTGTACGGTTGGACAAAAGATCCCGCTTTTTTAGCGCAAGCGAAAAAAATCGCACAGTTCTTTTTCCATCACTCCAATCTGCCCGAAGATAAAATCCCTTACTGGGATTTTGACGCAACTAATATCCCTAATGAACCTCGTGACGTATCAGCAGCAACCGTTGCAGCTTCTGCTTTATTGGAGTTGCAAGCCTATGATGCTCCCAATAAAAAACAATACTTAGTAACGGTCAAAAAATAACTTCCTCATCTGGACAGGTCAAATTTCTCTCATTTTCCGCTTGAAATCAGTCCCCGAGACAAGCGTCGGGGCAGGCGGCGTATCAACAATTCTCC
>JBGCES010000789.1:0-2823 GCA_045106545.1 Saprospiraceae bacterium | reverse complement strand
GGTACTATCTAAATATCGTACATCACTTATCCAAGTCGTTGTTCCATTTTCGTAGTCTGTTCTTTTAATTCTTCGATCATTTCTTGTTGTTCCTTAATGGCTTCGATTAGTACAGGGACAAATTTTTCGTATTGTACTAGTTTGTCGTCTGTACCAATATTTTTCATCAGTTCGGGAAATACCTCTTCTACTTGCTGTGCTTTTACCCCAAATTCTCTTGCTTTGCCGATAGATTGATCTTTCCAATCAAAAGAAATACCTTCGATAGCTGTTAATTTGGTTAATGCGGATGCAATGGGTTGGATATCGGCTTTCATGGCGACATCGGAAAGGTTAGTACCCGTTGCCCAAACAGGTGTGCCGTTTTGGTAGAGTACGACGTTACCATCTCCTTGTACTGCAAATGTGGAGGCTCCTGTCTCTAAGTGTACGTTTCGATTTTTAAATAAATTGATACGCGAATCGGTTAACTTATTTTCTAAAACAACTCCTGCATTGTCTTTGCTGACTGATAATCTTCCTACTTGTCCTCCAGAGCTATCTTTGAATTCGATATTGCTACTACCTGCATCAATGCCACTTTCGAAAACGATACTTCCTGCATCTGCTTTGCTATGGATGATAAATTCTCGACCACAACTAATGCCGTCAATATGCGCATTCCCAAATACGTTGAGAGTAGCACGTGGGAAGATAAAGGGCCCAGTACTTCTGACGGAACCAATAATCGTTCGCCCGCTTTCTAATACGGTTAAAATATTTTTTCGTTGTTCACTAGTAGGGCCGCCTGGCCCTGTGCCGCCTCCGACTACGAATAGCGGATGTGCGCCATCAATAGTTTCGCTGTTAAGGTTAAATTTTCCTACTACAAAACTATTGTCTGCCGCCGCGACATTCGATAAACCGAATGCGGCTGAGTTGCCTTTTTCAGCCGTATTAACGGAACCCATTGCAAAAGATGCATTGCCTTGTGCGGTGTTAGAAGACCCCATTGCTACAGAATTTGTTCCCGTTGCTTCGGTAGATTCGCCAGTGGTAAAAGCTCCTGGATGATCAACTGCCATGATAATATTATTTTTTGGTTTAAAAATTTTTGAAGCTAAACATGTTTAGAGTATAAAAGCTAAAATTAATTTTCAACAAAGTAACGACATTGATAGGCAGAAGGAAACCGTATAAATACTGTTTTAGTAAAACGGGTGTTTATACGGGGAAGTGTAGGAGGTTATACGGGAAGAATCATAAACAAAATAGCCGATAAGTTCTGATACTTATCGGCTACGCTATTTATAAATTGATTTGAAAGTGAAATTGGTTAGGCTAACTAATCACAATTTTCACCACCACCGACTTAGAATTCGGCGTATTCGACCGCCCCGCCGTCCGATCAATCGGCACGAGGGCATTCCCTTCGGGGAAATAAACGGCTACATTACTTTCAGGAATGGAATAGGGAACAACCAAAAACTGTCGCGCCCAGCGTTGTACGCCATCATATTCGCTGACAATATCTACGACTTGTCGCTTTTTTAAGCCGTAATTTTTAATGTCTTTTTTGTTCATCATCAGCACGCGGCGTTCGCCTGCGATGCCGCGATAGCGGTCGTTGAGACCATAAATGGTCGTATTAAACTGATCATGGGAACGGAGCGTAGTCAATAGAAATTCGTTGTCGGCGAGTTGAATCTGCGAGGTTTGATTGATGGTAAAAACGGCTTTGCCCGACGGCGTATGAAATTCCTGTTTGCGTGCGCCATTGTTTAAATAAAAACCCATTGGAATGCGCACACGCTTGTTATAATTATCAAAACCAGCGGGAATCGTTGTTTCAATCGCGTCGCGGATATGGTCGTAATTGCGCGTCATATTATCCCAAGCGACTACGCTACGCTCGCCCAAAGTCGCTTCTGCGATAGCACAAATAATCGCTACTTCACTTTTTAAGTGTTCCGAAACGGGCGATAAAACGCCTTGCGATGAATGCACGACGCCGACTGAATTTTCTACACTTACAAATTGCTCTCCTTCCGCTTGTACATCAATTTCGGTACGTCCTAGACATGGCAAAATCAAAGCGCGTTTGCCATGAATTAAGTGACTGCGATTCAATTTCGTGGAAACGTGAACGGTCAAATTTGTTTTGCGCATACCAGCCGCACAAGCGTCCGTATCGGGCGTAGCGGGTACGAAATTTCCACCCATTCCGAAGAAGACTTTTAACTTACCCTCGTAGAGTGCGCGTACCGTCCCGACCGTATCATAACCTTCTTCCAACGGCGGTTCAAAACCAAAGGTTTTACGAATGCCCTCGGCAATACCCGGTTTCAATTTCTCCCAAACGCCCACCGTGCGGTCGCCCTGTACATTGGAGTGACCACGAACGGGACAAGTACCGCCACCCAAAATGCCGATACTGCCTTTTAATAATAGAATATTGACAATTTCGCGTACGTTGTCTATACCATTTTCGTGCTGCGTAATGCCCATCGCCCAACAAATAACGATGCGTTTTTTGTTAATCAATAAATCAGCAGCTTGTTCTATTTGCTTACGCGGAATGCCTGTTTGAGCGATTAAATTATCTAAATCTTGCGTGGCTAAATGTTCGATGAGCTCTTTGTAACCAATAGATTTTTCTTCGATAAATTCATGGTCGAATACTTCACCAGGGTTATACAACTCTGCTTGCCACATCATCAACAATAAAGCTTTTAGCAAAGCCGCATCCGCATTGATGCGTACTTGTAAGAACAAGTCGCTAATCTTTACGCCTTTAGTCAACATCCGCACGGGATTTTGCGGATTAGTATATTTCATTAATGC
>JBGCES010000788.1:0-3701 GCA_045106545.1 Saprospiraceae bacterium | reverse complement strand
TTAAAATTATCTCCTACACATTACGTCTGGTTTTTCAATCAACACCACTTATTTACGGACGGTTGGTCGTTGACGGTACTGTTTCAAACCCTCGCTGATTTTTACCAAAAAGCACTGAATAATGATTTGGAAAACGTTAGTGATCTTCCTAGTTTTCAAGATTATTTAGCGTATGAAAAAAAGCTACAACATAGCTCACTGCGACCAAAAATCAACAAATATTGGCAGCAAAAAGTAGCCACTTTGCCTAAAGCGCCGCGCCTCTACGGACGACAAGCGTTGCAACAAGCAAGTAGTCGCGCACAACGCATCAGCGTTGGACTAGGGGAGTTACGTTCGCAACAATTGCGGGCATTGACTAAAGAAAAAGACCTGCGTGCTTTCAGTGCTGACCTGTCGCTATTTCATATTTTTAGTACGATTTTGTTCACCTATTTACATCGGGTAAGTGGAGAACAAAATTTAGTTATTGGCAGCCCGTCGCACAATCGCCCTAAGCCGATTTTTAAAAAAACTTTAGGTGCTTTTTTGGAGATTTTTCCGCTCCAAATTGAAATTGCCGCGACGGATACATTTATGGATGTATTTAATAAAGTACGGACAGAAACGGGTAATTACCTCCGTCATGCCCAAGCGGGCGTTAGTTTTCCTGCTTTGAGTGGTAGCTTTAATGTGCTGCTCAATTTTATTTCGGGTCAGTTTAAAGATGCCGATCAGACGGTCGGAAAATTCAATGGTTTACCGATCCAATCGGAATGGCTATTGCCCGAGCATATTGATCCAGCGCATCATTTGCGGCTACAAATTCACGATTTTGATGGAACGGGTGAATTGCGCATTCTTTTCGATTTCAACGAAGCCATTTTCTACGAAAACCTGCGAGCAAATGCCATTGATCACTTCCTAACGATAGTGGATGCCTTCATCGAAAATCGGCAGCAAACTATCCTTACGCCGCCGATTATTACCGAGCAAGAGGAAGCATTAATTATTGAAAATTTCAATGCTACCGAGCGCGTATTTTTGCCGCAGCAACAGCATTTATTAACGCATTTTGAAGCGCAAGTCAAGCGTACACCCCATGCTCCCGCACTCCTCTTCGGCGAACAAACGCTGACTTATCAGCAATTCAACGCTAAAGCGAATCAACTCGCACGATTTTTACAAAACAGCGGTATCGGAACGGAAGATGTGGTCGCGCTTTGTTTGGAGCGTTCATTTGAAATGTTGATTGCTATTTACGGCATTCTAAAAGCGGGCGCGGCTTATTTACCGATTGATACGCAGCATCCTGCCGAACGGATTGATTTTATTTTAGAAGACGCTTCCGCTAAAATGTTGCTGGTAGCGGGTTCAACACCTGCGATTCAACACGACCTGCCACTTTTTGATTTGCAGAATCAGTGGACTGAAATTGCGCCAGAATTAGCGACTAATCTAAATTTAGTCATCGATCCACAGCATTTATCCTATGTGATTTATACTTCTGGTTCAACGGGTAATCCTAAAGGCGTAGCGACGGAACACGCCAGTATTACCAATCGCTTGGAGTGGATGAAAGAGTTGATTCAGTTGGACGAAACGGACGTTATTTTACAAAAAACACCTTATACGTTTGATGTTTCTATTCCCGAATTCTTTTGGTGTTTACAGCTCGGCGCGCGCATGGTAATCGCCCGTCCCGACGGACATAAAGATCCGACCTATTTAGTAGAAACGATTCAAAAATATGGCATCACGACCATCCATTTCGTCCCTTCTTTGCTAACGGTTTTCTTAGAAACACGCGATTTAGATAAGCTAACTACCCTGCGTCGTTTCTCGGCGACAGGCGAAGCGATCACGACTGCTTTAGAGCAGCAATATTTTAGAAAATTCCGTCAACCGCTTTATAATTTATATGGACCAACCGAAGCGGCAGTAGAAGTAACTTATTGGCGTTGCCAACCGCAACCCGATGAACGAACGGTTCCCATCGGTGTGCCCGGCGCGAATACACAAATTTATATTTTAGATGCTGAAAAACGCCTAGTTCCCATCGGGACACCAGGAGAATTATATATCTCAGGCATTCAACTCGCGCGCGGCTACGTCAATCGCTCCGAACTAACCACCGAGCGTTTTGTGCCCAATCCTTTTAGCCAAGATGAAGATGCAAAAATGTATCGCTCGGGCGACTTAGCGCGCTATCGACCCGATGGCGTCATCGAGTATTTAGGTCGCGTAGATTATCAAGTGAAATTGCGCGGTTTTCGGATTGAATTAGGTGAAATTGAAACCCATTTAGACACGCATCCACAAGTAGCGCAAGCGGTCGTAGTGGTTCGGGAAGAAGTAGTTGGCGCGCCTTATTTGCTTGCTTATTATATGGGCGATCAGGTGGATTCGACCGAGCAATTAAAAGGACATTTAGCCGCAAAATTGCCCGATTATATGATCCCAAATCAGTTTATGTATTTGGATGAATTGCCTTTGGGTTCGGCGGGAAAAGTAGACCGTAAAGCCTTGCCAGTACCAAATATTACGGCGGTCGCGCATGAATCTACTTACGTTGCTCCTGAAGGACAGCTAGAGGAAATCGTCGCTGCGATGTGGAGCGAGTTATTGGGCGTAGAAAAAATCGGTCGCTACGATAGTTTCATCTATCTCGGGGGACATTCACTCACGGCAATTCGCTTAGTTTCTCGTTTGTGGGACGAATTAGAATTACCCGTAGAAATCAATGCTATTTTCAAACACCCAACTTTGACGAATTATGCGACGCATTTGGAAGAAGTGATGTCGGCTTTGTTAGCGGAGGAAAATGGATAGATTTTGACGCAGAAGGACGCTGATTTTTATGATTGCCATAAAGAAAAACACCCAACATGAATAAAGGATTACTCGTCACAATTTTAATTGGAGAATTAATATCATGGTTGCTAATTTCAGCAAATCTACGAAGTAGATAAACTACGAATAGCCACGGGTGCAACCCGTGGTGGTGTGATACGACAGTTTTGCAACTCTGGAGGAGTTGAACTGACGTAAAGTTTGACCCCTTCAGGGTCATAAAAGAATAACCTTGTGTCATTTTCCACGGGTTTTACCCGTGGTTATTCATAGTTTGTTTCCTTCAGAAACGTGGGGTGCACACTAAGTTGACGACATTCGATGGAAAGTCACCCTTTAATTTAAAAGGTATAAAAGTAAAATGTACCCCAAAAGAAACTGCTGAAGTTAATTCATTTAACTAACTATCTTGAAAGAAACGATAACGACCTTACAAAACGGCTATTTATACATCGCCACTGGACAAAAATACATCGACGAAGCACTGGTTTCGTTGCGGAGTTTGCGTCGTTTTGTTCCCGATGCACACGCTACTTTGATCACCGACGAACCGTTTAAACATCCCGCTTTCAATCGCGTACAAATATTTAGTTCGGCGGATTTTGCGAGTAGTTGGACGGGCGGTTTATTGTATCGAGTGGCGGCAATGGGGACGACTCCTTATCAGAAAACTTTTTTTATTGATTCGGATACTTATTTCACGGATAGCTGTGAGGAATTATTTCGCTTATTGGACTTTTTTGATGTGCTCGTAGCCAGTTCGCCTGCCGATGTTTCTAATATCGAATTAGATGGAGAAGCGTTGCAAGGTTATACGCCGCATCATATGGGGGTGATTGTATTTAGGAAAAATGAAAAAACGCAGTTGT
>JBGCES010000787.1:0-3515 GCA_045106545.1 Saprospiraceae bacterium | reverse complement strand
TTACCGTAATTTACTGATAACTATGCTGTTAGGTGGTTTATGGCATGGTGCGGCGTGGAATTTTGTGTTGTGGGGAGCGTATCATGGTAGTTTGTTGGCAATGCATCGGGCTTGGTCGCGTAATATTCCAGCTTTACTAAACTTTCAAAGTTTAGTAAAGCTAAGACAGTTATTTTCAATTGCTTTAATGTTTCTCTTCATCCTCTACGGCTGGCTACTTTTCAGAGCATCATCATTTGAGCAAATTAAATATTTCACGACTAATTTTAATTTTACTCCTTCAGAATTTTCTTTTGAGTATTTGCAGCAATTTTTCTTCTTTCTTTTTCCATTATTATTAATGCAAATTTGGCAATACCGTAGCGACGATTTATTGATTATTTTAAAACAAAAATCGTGGTGGGTGAGTGCTTGGTTAGCGTTTTTAATATCTTGGTTGTTGATTTTTGGGGTAAGGGAGCAGACGGAGTTTATTTATTTTCAGTTTTAAACAATCTCCCCATCCACACTAGCTAACCGATTCTCAATCGACCTTTGCCGACCCTCCAACAACTCAATCTCCCCCTTCTCTCGCTTCAAATGCTGGTCAAACTCATTAAAATTCGCATCAATTTTCTGCTTGATGTGGCGTATATAAGTTTTCAATTTTTCGTTGACTTCTTCCTCCATTTGCAAACGTCCTTTCGCGATTTCGGCGTGGAAGCCGTTGAGTACTTTGCGGCGTTTCATAGTCGTGGAAGCCCCTGCGAAGAGTAGTCCGACCGTCGTTAAAACACCGCCCGTAATATCGAAAACAGCGCCGTTGGTAACTGCCGCTAAAATAACACCGATAACTGCCATACCACCACCCGCAGCGATATTAGGCGCGATGTTCTCGTTGCCTTGCATCAACTGCTTATCGTTGAAGTTTTCGGAGCGTTCCATGAACTGCGCAAAGGTCTGTTGGAGATCTTTCAATACGTTAGAACGGCGCTCGGCGATGTCGCTAAAAATATCGTGATTATTGCGGAGAATAGTGGTCGAATTCTGAATTTTTAAATCAATCATTTTCGCCATCTGCTGAATGCTATCGGCGAGATCAATTACGCCATCGTTGAGCTTGGTTTTGAGTTCGTGGTTGAGATCGCGTTCCATGTTACTCGCCAAATTATCTAACCAGCTTTTAGCCGATTCAGTAGAGCCAAACATGGAACTCACCGACCGTTTTAATAAACTAAAAAAGCCGAGTCCTTCTTCTAATTCGCGCTCTTTTTTATTCGTAATGCGATCATAAACGGCGAGTAGATTTTCAACTAAAATATCTACTTGATTAGCTGATTTAACTTCCTGACGGTCAAGGGTTTGTCGAATATCATTTCTAAACTCGAAATCAGCATTTAATTGCTGATGCCGATCCGCTAGACCTGCCCGAATGCGCTGATTGATATTACGCGAAGTAGCGATGCTATTTTGCAATTTCAAAACGGGTGCTTTACCGCCCGTGATGTTTTCGCGGATGTATTCGCGCATGGCTAAAAAGCCACTGTCTTCCTTTTGTCCATTCAATTCCTGCTTGGCAGAAACGTTAAAAACTAATGGCTCTTTAATGCCTTTTTTCGCGGCATATTCTTTTACGCCGTTATGGTTTACAACTAAATCATCAGCTTCCATCAAATCCTTTTGTTGCAAGACAAAAATGATTTTCCGTTGCCATTCTTCGTTGATGAAATTGAAAAACTCCCAAGCACTTTGACGATACGGATTTTTAGCTTCAAACACAAAAACAATCAAGTCGGCAGCAGGAATAAATCGCTCCGTAATTTCCTGATGATGATCGACAATTGTATTTGTTCCAGGCGTATCAACAATGGCGATTTCGCGCAAAATTTCTACTGGAATCGTTATTTTTTTCAGATATGGATTGATCTCAATTATCTCCTCCTCTTCGCCATAGACAATCTGCTGAATCGTATCCGTCATCGGCTGCGGCGCAACCTTCGTAATCTCTCGTCCCGTATCCAATAGCGCATTCACAAAACTACTTTTCCCCGCTTTTACTTCACCCACGATCACGAACATAAACGGCTCGTTCACGCGGTTGCGCAAATCGCTGACGGTCTGCGCCAATTCGTTGTGTCCGATGGAAATCGTTAACTGGTGTAAGTCTTTGACGATTTCAGAAATTTGACTTCGCCAAGCGATTAATTTTTGATTGAGAATTTCAGTCATTCGTTGTATGTTTTGAACGGCAGGATTGGAACACGGATTTAACGGATCTAACTGATTCAAGTAGGTCGTGAACGAAAATATAAAAAGTCTAAGTCGCTCACGACCTGCGTAGATCCGTTTAATCTGTCCGATCCGTGTTCCAATCCTATCTAACGAGATAAGTCACGGCTGCAGGCCCTTGACAAAAAAGCAAGTCCAAGATACTTAAATTCGGTAAAAACCCTGTTTTTTCTTGAAAAACCTGTGGATACCTTCCCCCTTTGAAGGGGGCTAGGGGGATGTTACGAGGTGAAAACCGATTCCGCAAGTCCACTACTTCCTCTGACGTTGTTTTTACGTATTCGTCACTCAATTTTAAGTCAACTTGTAGCTGCAACAACGCCAAGATTTCTTGCAGTAAATCCCAATTCCATTCCCACAGCAGTTCATATTTTCGCTCAAAATACGGCTGCAATTCATCCGCGTAATATTCAAAAAATGGAGCATTTCCATAAGCAGATTGAATGCTTTGCCAGTGGTGCTGCTGCCAATTTTCTCGATTAGAAATGCGAATTTTCCGAATTGGAACGCCCGAATTTTTACCTTTTGCCAATGGAATACTCAACCGCAATACGCCATTTGCGCCTGCAATCTGGCAACGATTGCGATACGTGCGTTTGACATAATGCTCGTGTTGTCCGAGGATAACTGTTTGATAATGAAGGAGCTGAGAGAAGTAGGAGAGCGGAGGGAGATATTGAAGTTCGAGGAGTGCAGACATGGAAAAGAGGACAGAAGTCAGACCGTTTTACTGACAGAGGACATACTCATTTAGCGTCTGTCTTCTGTCAACGCAGTGGTCTGTCCTCTGTCAGCAGAGCGATCTACTTATTATTAAACGATTCAATAATTTCATCATCAGATTTACCTAAATTTTCTAATAAAAACTTGGTATCATCTGCGAAGTCATCATTCGGATATTTTTGTAAAAAGGCTTCGTAGAGTGGACGCGCTTCTGCGGGACGTTTTAGGTCATTGTCTAACGTGAACGCTCGTAGAAATAATGCCTGTGCTGCCTTCGCACTATTCGGATACTTGTCGCTGATGGTTTGATAATAGCTTAATGCCTGAGGAAAATTTCTGATTGAACGAGCTGTTTCACCTGCTTTGGCAAGAAATTCGGCGGCTTTTTCATTATCCTTAGCAGTCGCAGCAAGTATGGCTGCGGCATTCATATATTCGTTTGCAACTTTAAAGTCAATACGTCCGAGCGAGTCGTTGTACATCTGTTCAGCTAAGGTTGCTAATTGTGCTTCGGTGATTGCTGG
>JBGCES010000786.1:0-5616 GCA_045106545.1 Saprospiraceae bacterium | reverse complement strand
TTTTTACCAAATCGCTCACAATTTTAGCGGACTGTAAACAAAGCGGAATTCCACCACCAGGATGTACCGATCCACCGCAAAAATATAGGTTTTTTATCTGCCGACTAAAATTAGGATGTCGTAAGAATGCCGCGAATTTTGAGTTGCTCGCTGCGCCGTACAACGCACCTCGATAAGAAGAAGTTTTACTGGCAATAGAACGCGGATCAAGAATGGATTCAGTAGCGATAAATGGCTGAATATCAATACCTAAAGTTGATTCAATTTTATTGAAAATATGTTGACGTGCTTCTTCGATTAAAGTATCCCAATCTTGTCCATAATCACCAGGGGCGTTGATCATTACAAACCAGTTTTCGCAATTTTCAGGTGCATCCGCAGGTGCTTCTTTAGCAGTAATATTAATATAGACGGTCGGATCGTGGTAGAGTGTTTTTTTATTAAAAATATGCTCAAATTCGGTCGGATAATCACTACTAAATAGGATATTATGCAAATCCAATTCAGGAAACTTTCGTTGAATGCCCCAATAAAAAATCAGGGCAGAACTACTGCGTTCCTGTGCTAGGGTTCGTTGTGGTGCAGGCTGGTCGGGGAGTAGTTTTTTATAAGTTGGAAAAATATCCATATTGGAAACCACAAGGTCAGCGCCGTGCAATCCATCCGCAGTTTGAATACCAATGGCACGTTTATTTTTTACTCGGATCGCTGCCACGGGCGTATTAAAATGAAAATTTATTCCTTGTTGCGCTGCGAGTCGATATAAGGATTGTGTGATTTGTACCATCCCGCCCTTCGGGAAAAATGTCCCATAGTGCATTTCCAGATGTGGAATCATCGACATAATGCCGGGCGTTTGGTAGGGCGAAGAACCATTATAGGTAGCGTAGCGATTGAATAATTGGACTAAATGTGGCTCTCCGATTTGTGATTGGTTGACTTTATTGAGGTTGCGATTGATGTCCATTTTGCCAGTATGTACCAATGCTTTGAGTGTTTCCGTAGAAAAGTAGGTTTGCCAGCGGTGAAGTGATTTTTCTAAAAAAATCGGTGCAGTCAGTTCGTATTTTTGCGCACTCCGTTGCAAGTAATTACGAAGTCTTTTAGCCTTTACGCCAAATTGCGTTGCCGCGTCATTAATAAACTGATCCATATCCGCCGCCATTACGAAACGCTCACCGTCTGCCCAAAAATAGTTGCAGACTGTTTCTTTCTGATGGTATTCGAAATACTCGCTGGGATTAAGTCCATATAATTCAAAAAGTTCCGTTACCAAGTGCGGCATCGTAAATAAGGAAGGACCTGCATCAAAGCGATAACCCGCTTGCGTAAAATCAGATAATTTTCCACCTGGATAGCTATTCGCCTCGTAAATATCCACTGTAAAACCTTGTTTGCGCAAGCGTAATGCGGTAGCTATTCCTCCAATTCCAGCACCAATAATTATGGCTTTTTTCATGCGGTCTATAACAGAAAAAGTAGTGAAGGGTTTAAAAAAAATATCATTAAACAAAAACGCTTCGAGTTACAACTCGAAGCGTTTTTGTTTATTTTTTCTTCTTTTCTTTGGCGGTTAACTTTGTTTTCGAAGACCTAATTTTCTTACGTAATCGCTCAAAGAGGGTATCAATTTTTGTGTAATTCTTTGCTTCTATTCCTTCAATTTTCTTATAAAAAGAACGAAAATCTTCTTGGCGTTTTTTGATAGAACGCCGCGTGAATGTTTTGCGTACTTTAGCAACAAACTTTAAATCGACACTTGCTAAGCCAGCTTTGGCTTGGTCGGTGAGCATCGGTGCGTCGCATAGCAAATTAACAACAAATTGTATTTGAGCATTTATTTTATCAATTTCTGCGTCTATCTTACCTTCTTTAATACCTTCTTCTTTGCCTTCATGCCAAATATTAAAACCCATATCTCTAAAATGTGGTACTGCTAGTTCTGGAATCTGTGCTTGCATATCTTTCATATCCTCTTGTTTTAATTTGTAAATTTGAATGATATAGGTCACTAGTGCGTACATAAAAGTTTCTTCTTATCAATAATCGTATCAGGAGATAAGGTGAGCGAATCTAAATTGAGTGCTTGAACTACTTCTGGATTGATAAAGTGTTGTAAAAAGCGACGTGCCTCGCTCTTATTGCGCATCACCAATTTGAATAGGTGATCGTGGAGTTGGTGCATTTTCTCATAGTTTTGGTTGAAAGAGTGATTAAAGTTAGTAATAATTTTACGTACGGGCAAAAAAAATGCTCGCGGCTTCCCGCGAGCGTCAAAAAAAACGAATCTTACAATTCTTTAACCAAAACTTACACACATTAAAGAATATTTCAATATCTATGCCAAAGCAGGTCAAGGAGTATTATTTTATAAAAATTTCTATATTTTTATTTTCTATAATATGTTTCTCCATTGCTTTCGCAAAAAGTGTCTCCACTGCGGCACGTCCACGCTCGCTTAAATCAATCGTATAATCATTGACATATAAATTAATATGTTTATACATTACTTCCTTGTCCATCTCTTGTGCGTGTTGGCGAACGTAGTTGTACGTTTGGTCAGGATTAGCTAAAGCAAATTCTACGCTACGACGTAAAACGCGATTTACTTTGCGCTGAACTTCGATGGGAAGTTTTTTATTTACTACAATTCCACCCAATGGAATCGGCATTTGCGTAGTTGATTCCCAATATTCGCCGCAATCAATAATTTTTACTAAGCCGCGCTCCTGATAAGTAAATCGATTTTCATGGATAATTAACCCCGCCGTTACTTCTTCATTCAGAACCGCATTTTCAATCTCCGAAAACAATAACTCCCGTTTATTTTGCGCTCGCGGATACGCCAAACTCAATAAAAAGTTTGCAGTCGTATATTTCCCAGGAATGGCGATGGTTCCGTTATTAATTTCATCCATCGTCAGCGGACGTTTGGCGATTAAAAGTGGACCGACGTTGTTTCCCAATGCGCTACCTGCATCCAGCAGCGCATAATCCTCGCGCAGATAAGCATAAGCGTGATAACTCAATTTGGTGATATCCAAAGCTTTCGCAAATGCCTTTTGATTCAATTCCTCCACATCTGCGAGCAAAACCTCAAAAGTTAAACCTTCCGTATCAATCTTTTGATGAATGAGCGCATCAAAAATAAACGTATCATTGGGACAAGGCGAGTAGCCGAGCGATAGTTGCATGGTGAAATGATTGTGAAATGGTTAAATTGTGTGATTGTTGAATTGAACTCTATTTGATTGCACGTAGTTAATAAAGGCGTTACGATAGACGTTTTTTCAAACGTCTCTACGAAACAATAAATTAACTACTTTTGCACCCCGTTTTCAATTAACGGGTTGACCGTCCACCTTCGACCGTCAACCGTCAACCGTTCAGAATGGCAAAGAAGAAAAAAAACAAATACGATATCGAAGTCCTCTACGAAGACAATCACTTGATAGCTGTAAACAAACCCGCAGGCTGGTTGGTTCAGGGCGACGAGACGGGCGATAAGCCGCTGAGTGAATTTGTGAAGGATTATATTAAAAAGAAATACGATAAACCAGGTGATGTTTTTCTCGGTGTGATTCACCGTTTGGATCGACCCGTGAGTGGCGTTTGTATTTTTGCGCGGACAAGTAAGGGCTTGGAGCGGATGAATAAGTTATTTCGCGAACGCGAGGCGCAAAAGACTTATCTCGCTATTGTGAATGAACGCCCTAATCCATATCAAGGCGAATTAGTGGATTACTTGATTAAAGATCGCGAACGTAATCGCGCGAAGGCGCTCGACCGACCGAGCCGTCGCAATAAGGATGCAAAAAAAGCGGAATTGAGTTATGAATTGCTCGGCGAAGTGGGGCGGAATTACCTCGTCAAAGTCAACCCTAAAACGGGACGACCACACCAGATTCGAGTGCAACTAGCCAAATTTGGTTACCCGATCATGGATGACCGCAAATACGGTGCGCCAAATCGCAAAACCGACGGTTCGATCTTTCTACATTCTTATCAATTGAAATTTATGCATCCGATTAAAAAAGAACGGGTTTCGATCACCGCAGATCCGCCAGATAAGCAGATTTGGAAGTTGTTTGAGGATGTGTTGTAATGGAGGACAGACATTCCTGTCTGTGAAATCTTGCAAACGACTTCACAGGCAAGAATGCCCGTGCTCCATCCTCTACTCAAATAATGTCCGCAAAACCGCTTCTGTTAACGTCTTCCTGCCACTATCCGCACCACCCGAATTCTGAAAATGGATAAAAGTCACATCTTGTTCTAAAAAGTAATAAACTTGGGAAGCGTAACTATCGATATAACCCGTATGCCCCACTGCATCACCGTAAGGAGTCGTAAAATATTCCAAGCCTAAACCATTTTTCTGAAGTCTTGGTGTACCTTCTTGCCAGTCTTCGGGCAATTCAAGATAATCCGTCATAGCCGCCATACTTTCGCTATTCAACAACTCGCCCTTCATTAAAGTACGAATGAACGTATTCAAATCAAACATATTGATTGCCATACCACCATCGGCTGTGACTAGTTCATCATGCGATAAAAAATCGACTTCTGAAAATCGCCCATTACCATGAACATCTAAGTACCCACGAACTACATCGGCAGGAACAGGGTCGCTCTCACTATAGTAGGCACTTTCGAGATTTAAAGGATTGAAAATGAATTCTTTATACAAGGTTTCTACATCTTTGCCGCTCGCCGCTTTTGCTATAATTCCTAATAATAAGAAGTTAGTATTGGAATACCCATAGGTTTCGCCGGGCGCAAAATCTGCCGATTTACCATAGATGAATTCCAAAGTTTCCATCGCTGTCCATTCGTTATAAGGGCGATTGATACGTGCTAATTCGTAGTTGGCGATGTAGTAATCAGGAATACCACTACGGTGGGCTAAGAGGTTTCGCAAAGTTGCGGTATTGCCATTACTCACCTTATCTATGATGGATTTATCGAGATAGTCGGCAGGCGTTTTATTTAAATCTAAAACACCCTCTTCTACCAATTTATGAATGACTGTAGCCGTGAATATTTTACTGATACTTGCAACAAAAAAGCGATTACAAACTTGAAAATCTACGTCATTTGCTAAGTCCGCTTTGCCAACAGCATTTGCCCAAATTCCATCTTGATTATGGATTAATAAGGCGGAGCCGACCTGTCCATTTCCTTCGCGTCTCGCTGTTACTAAATGCTCTTGTAATTCAGCCGCTAAAGGATGACGATCTGCGTTAAAATCAGTTGGTGTCTTGCACGCATATTGGCTTGCTGGGACGACCATTTCTTCTTCGCAAGCGGTGAATAGCAATAAAGATAATAGAGAAAAGAAAATGATATTTTTCATAGTGGAATATATATTTGACTTGGCTAGGGTGGAGCTTCTCGCTCCGTTCTAGCTTATATTGAAAATGATAAAATAAAGGACTACAAATTAGAGTTGAAAAGCGATACCTAAATGCCACAGGGTATGAAACATAAGGGGGACACCATTAGCAAAATTCGATTGAAATTGCGTATCGTAACGAGTGAAAAAACTCAATTCTGAACTGAGTAAATAGCCAATTTCTATCCCCGCTTGTATTTGTCCATGACTTCTACCGAGGG
>JBGCES010000785.1:0-12642 GCA_045106545.1 Saprospiraceae bacterium | reverse complement strand
ACATTGATGTGGCTACTAATGGGGTAGGAGTTGTTTTGGATACGCTAAAAACGAAACTGGCGCAACCTGGCACTCCTTTACATGAATCCTATCAAGATATTGATAAAATCCTCAAAAACCTAACGATTACTACTAATCGTATGAATCGGATGTTAGCAGCTTCTTCGGGATCTATCGAAGGAATGTTGAAGAATTTAGAATCAACCACAGGAACGGTTGAAAAAAATAATGCGCAGATTGAGAAAATTTTGTCATCAACTGCGAATTTCACTGGAAACTTAGAGAAAATGGAGCTAGATAAGACGCTGAACGAAACGACAGAGACGATTAAGACGTTGCGTTCTACCTTGGAAAGTTCTAATAAAATGATTGCCGATTTGAATCAAATTACGGCTAAAGTGAGTGAAGGTGATGGAAGTTTAGCTAAATTGATCAACGATAAAGAATTGTATAATCGTCTTAATGCAGCTATTAATAATGCGGATTCATTAATGACCGATTTACAAGAAAAACCTTATCGCTATATGCCGCTAAAAAGCCGCAAACGCGTAAAAAAATATGATAGACAGGACGGTAATTAATGGAGTGATAATTATCAGTAATTAGCCCTATCGCCTAAGAACAACCCGCATATCGAATAGAAATGCGGGTTGTTTTGTATTAAAGTATCTCCTTGCCTTACACCTTTTGTTACAAATATTATGGATAAAGATTTAGTACCCGAAAACGAGCAGCACGACGAATTGTTTGAGACACTAGACATTGTCGTCGATCCAAAGCAAAAGACTTTGCGGATCGATAAGTTTCTAATGATGAAAATAGAGCGCACGACGCGGAACCGCATCCAAAATCTAATCAAGTCAGGTAATGTGACGGTCAATCAAAAGGCGATCAAAGCCAATTATAAGATTCGTCCTAAAGATAAAATTCACATTATATTACCTTTCGTAGCGAAAGATAATGACAAAGTTCTACCCGAAGATATTCCTTTAAATATTGTCTATGAAGACGCAGATGTATTAGTTGTAAATAAACCCGCTAACCTCGTCGTTCATCCTGGCATCGGTAATCCAAATGGTACTTTAGTAAATGCTCTGATGCACCATTTACAAGCGAGTGAATTGCCTGTCATGGCTGGAAATACGCCTGACCGACCAGGTTTAGTTCATCGTATTGATAAAGATACGACTGGCTTAATGGTCATTGGCAAAACCGAGTATGCCCTCAATCATCTTGCTAAGCAGTTTTATAATCATACGACCGAACGTCGTTACTACGCACTCGTTTGGGGCGAGTTTGAAGAACCGAACGGTACACTAACTGGTAACATCAAACGCGATATTCGCGACCGCCGCAAAATGCGCGTTTGTGATGAAGAAGAGGGTGGAAAACACGCCATTACGCACTACAAAACCATCGAAAATCTGTACTATGTTAGTTTAGTGGAATGTAAATTAGAAACGGGACGTACGCACCAGATCCGCGTCCATATGAAACACCACGGGCATCCACTCTTTGGCGATCCTCGCTACGATGGTACGCGTATCCATAAGGGAACGGTATTTACCAAATACAAAATGTTCGTAGAAAATAATTTACGGGTATTAACACGGCAGGCATTACACGCTAAAACACTTGGATTTGAACATCCTACTACGGGTGAACGAATGCAGTTTAATAGTGAATTGCCAGAAGATTTTGCGACGGTATTGGATCGCTGGCGCAAATATTTGGATAGTCGCAAGGATAAAATGTAGTTTGTAGGAAGTAGTAAACGTAGTCTGTATATGTTTTCCCTTTTCAAACCACCAATAATAAAAAATGCATCTAATTCATTGACTTTCAATACTGTACAAGCCTATTTTTTAATCACTGGTCACTAATCACTATTAACTTTCTTCCCAAAAAGGAACTAAATCCCTCCATCTCGCCTTTATACTTCTGTCAGACGACAAATACATTTATCATCAATCAACACGTCTGCTTATGTTAAATCGTTTCCTGTATTTTAGGACACCTACCTAACGTTGCTACCCGCTAAATCGTAGCCGTTTGGGGCGGGTAAATTTTTCAAAAAAAAATTAAAAATGCGGCTTAAAACCGCATCGCAATCAATTTTGATTCATCGAAATGGCTTTGATGAATCAGCAACTTCCTATGCCATGTTATTCACAATATTTAAGGTGTCCTGTTACCTATATTTGATAGGTTATGCGTGTCATAATAAATGGACGAAGTATAAAATCAAGCAAAATCAACAGTCTGCAACGCTATCAACTACTATTCAGCAAAAAGACGAAAAAGCGCTGCGCGAAAAGCAAATTGCTTGGCAAATAGAAATTGTAGAGGCTTTGTATAAGAATAATTTTCAACCGATTCGATATTTCTTTCCATTCAAAAAAACAGTGGAGGAAAGCATCTTACAATTTTATCATTTCTTACCAGGAGAAGAAGCATGGAAACGAGATTTTTGCTATCATTTTTTAGGAAAAATTGCAGCCCACTCCCTTCAATTACAATATCTAAAAGACTGGATAACTCATGGTACGATCAACGGATTATTTCAATCTATTGTTTATTGGCAGCAACGTGGCAAAATGATTTGCCGCATAGAAGATTGGAGAATCGAGCAAGATAATCAAACACTTTATGATTATACGATGCAGGCTGTAGGGTTTCTATTTGCTAAATATTCTGTACCTCTATTCATCATGCGGATTTGGGCAAGTTGGAATCAGCAGTACGTTGTTGATTTTTGTAATAAAAATCAGAAAATGGGTTCCATTGCAACGACTGAGTTGCCAGAAAACGTACTTTTTGACTTGTTCTTTTATTTAGGGAATGGTGGTTCATTACGGAAAAGTCCCTATCTGAATTGGCACTTTTCCAAAAAAGCAGCTCACATTTTCTGCAATAAAGGCAATCATCATTCCCACTGGAATAATGTGTATTGGGAATCTGTGGCAGAGGCAGAAGGTATAAAAGCAGATTACTTAGATGCTTTCGATACTATGTTTTTCTATATGGAACCGACGGCATTTCATTTTTGGCGCGTACTCTTCCAACAGATTGCTCAATTGAGCAAAGAAGAGTGTGTCGATTTAGACCTTGTTGGTGCGATAGACCTTGCGATGGTGATTAAATTTGGATATTCTCGTTACGAAGAAAAAACGCCGACCTTTGCAAACCATGAACCAGATTTTGAATGGTCAACCCGTAAACTAAAACATTCTGTCGCATACTTGCTGCGTCGTTATACGGTGCAATATCCTGCGCCTCAAGACTTAGAAGACAGCTATACGATTGTCACAAAAATGGGAGAATGCTGGCATTTTACGCTCTTGCGTAATCGGCACGAACTATTTGTCGAAGGTCGTGCGATGCAACACTGTGTAGGAGAAGGAGATTATCACCACGATGCTTCTAATGGTCATTGTTCTTATTGGTCTTTGCAAAAACGCAATGAGCAAGGAGAAGCACAACGCAAATTAACGTTAGAAGTATATGATATTGATAAAACACTAATCACTGCCTTAGGGTACGACAATCGCGACGCGAAGGCGGAAGAATTAGCCGTTTTGAAACGCTGGTGTGAATTAATAAACGTAAAAATAGACGCTGCCGAGTTGGTAGATCAAGATTAGAATTAGTTAATGCGATAAGGGCAGTTCATCGAAAGGTGGACTGTCTTTTTTAATACCCACCAAAATAACGTCGCAGAAACCATTCAATCGTCAATAAACTCGCCAACAGAAAAAACAACCACTTCAAATTAATCACTGAGCGCGTCTTGCTAGTTTGATAAATCACAGGTTTCACTGTTCCTTTGTCCGCAATGCGCGTACCAATCGATGCAATTTGTGCTGGATAAACAACTTCGCCGCCATATTTTTCACTCAACAAACGCAGCAAACCATGATCAGCAGTGGTCTCGTATAATTCTAATTGTACAGGCTGTACACTAAATTGACCATCATAAGTCAAGCGATTTCCGTTACTGAGCACCGTTCCGCGAAAGCGATAATTACCTACGGGAAAAATACCTGCACTCAACGTGTAGCCATTCGAGGTTTTATTAAACGTAAAATTAAAATCCTTGCCGTCGCTATTGGTGATCACCAGACTTGCATCGGGTTCGTTGATGCGTTCGTAGCTATCATTATACAATTCTGCGTCAAAAACGATTGGCTCGTTTTCATTAAAAATATTCTTGCTGAGGCTAATGCGAAACTTACGTTTGTCTTCTTTCAACGTTAAATACTGCACCGTTTTACCTAATATTTCATCAAAAATAGCGTGATTTTTATTTTGTAAATAATCAAACAAGCGCCATTTCCAAAGCCCTTCTGCTGCTAAGATTCCTGTTTTAATATCATCTGGTTCGCCCACTACCAAAAGCGGATACTGTGTATCTACTTTTCCAATGCGTTGCATCAGTAAAATATCACCATTCCCCGTTTTGAACTCGCCAAAAGGCGCAACCAATGGAGGAAATTTTGGTACTTCTGATAATACACGTTCGTCTATGGTAAAATTACTAAAGTTCGGTGCAATTCGCGCCTGTACATCATTCGTGTTGCGACCATCACCATTGATGGTCATCAACGGTTGCAATTGATTCAATCGACGTAAATCCGTTTGTTGTCCCACGATAAACATCCTTGGTTTCTTATTTGCATTTAAGGCATTGAGCACTCCGACAATTTGTTGCTTGGCACTTGGAAGCTGATGTAAAATGACAAAATCGTAGGCGTTAGTATTAATATTGGGATTATCAGCATATTTGACCTCAACTTCGTAGTTTTTATTGGTCGCTATAGACTGTTTGAGTGCCGTCAGATCGGGGTGGGGAGAATTCGCAAGAATTAGTATTTTTTGCCGTGCATCAAGTACATCTACAAAAATATCTTTGCTATTATTTGCAGTTGTCACTTCACTTGCTACGGGAGCAAGACTAATGCGGTAGCGCTGCACGCCTGCTTGATTCGCATCAATAATAATTTCTTGCGTATTAAAAAAGTCATTGCGATCGATGTTAATCGGAACTTGTTGGAGGCGATTGACTTTTCCATTTTCTACTTTAGAAACGACCAAATTGGTACGAGAAGCCGTCGCGTTTTGTGCAGTTACATCGACTTGAATACTGAATTTATCTCCTAAATATGCGATTTCGTTATGAAAAACGCGCTTTAGAATCACATCGCGTTTGGGAGTAGTATCACCTAATGCGACCGTATAAATCGGTGCAGTTAGTTTTGTTCCTGCATAAACGGGATTGCTGCCTTCGTTATAAATACCATCCGAAGCCAAAATAACTGCCCCTAAATTTTGATTGCTATACAAATCGTACAGACTGGAGAGCATTTCGGACAAATTACTCACCTTATCGGTAAATTCAAACTCCACGCCTTCACGTACTTCACTTCCAAAAGCGTAAGTCTTCACCTCATATTCTTTACTTAAATCCGTTTCTAATTGACGAAAGTCAGTAGCATACTGCTGAAGCGCCACACTATCCATTTCCGCTGCAATCGATTCCGAAACATCCTGCGCCAATACGACAATCGGCTTTTTAGTTTCCGTTAATAAGGACTTTAAAAGGGGAGAGAGTAGGAGCGTAGCGATAGTGGCGATCACAAAAAAACGTAATCCACCGAGTAAGGCTTTGAGCCAACCGCCTGTTTCTTTAAAGGAGTCATCGCGATAATACAGAAATGCTGCATAAGCAATGCCCAGCAATAAACAAAAAAATAGGTAATACGTAGGGTATTGAAAACTAAGACTTTCCATTGAAGCTAATGAGTAATGATTAATGTGTAATGAATAATCCGCCGCTACTTTTCTACCCGCAATATACACATTACAAAGATGCTATTATTTGAATAAAGCAATGATTAAACCAAACCTTGGTTTAGCCGCGAAGCTAAACATTTAGCTGACAAAACATACATTGAGATGCTGTAATCGGATTGATTTTTGCAAAAAAAATATGTGTACAAGTTGCATAATTATTCATTACACATTACTCATTACACATTACGTCAACTGACAAACGTTATAAACTAAACTTTAGATGCACGAAGACGTTACTTTTTTGCGTTTTATCTTGGAGGACAGACATTCCAGTCTGTCAAGTTCGTATGACTGAGTTTTTTGTTTTCAAAAAAGAACTCCATAACTAGCTACTTTCTTAATGAAAATGTCACAGGCAGGAATGTTTGTGCTCCATATCACTACTTATGAAAAAACTATCTCTGTTATTTGCATTCCTGTTGTTTGCTACTTTAAAAACCTTTGCCGCTTACATTCTCTTACCGATGGAGGAAGATGGTCAAAAAGATCACCTCAAAGCCTACGGAGTTACTTACTGGGTAATTGATAAAGATATTGAAGCATACTGGCTGCTGAACTATCGCGGCGGTGCTTTTGCTTTTAAGCACAATGTCATTTTTGAAAAAGAATGTTTGACGCGTGGCGTTACTTTTGAAGTAATTCCCGATGTGCAATTTAATAAAATCCTTGCTGATATTGCCAATCCAGAAGCGAATATGGATGCCATAAAACTAGAGGTTTCGCCTAAAATTGCGGTTTATACGCCCGAATTTTCTATTCGTGGCGAAAAAATTCAACCTTGGGATGATGCGGTAACGATGGTTTTGACCTACGCTGAAATTCCTTACGAAACCATTTACGATAGCGATGTTTTGGACGATCGACTAGCAGAATATGATTGGCTACACTTACACCACGAAGATTTTACGGGACAGTATGGGCGATTTTATCGAAATTACCACAATCAGCCGTGGTATAAAACGACAGTAAAGAAAATGGAAGCCTTGGCTGCCAAGGAAGGTTTTGAAAAGGTATCGCAATTGAAATTGGCGGTAGTAAAAAAGATTCGAGAATATGTTGGTGGTGGTGGTTTTATGTTTGCGATGTGTAGTGCAACCGATACTTATGACATCGCATTGGCAGCGGATGGACATGATATTTGTGCGCAAATGTACGATGGCGACGGCGCTGATCCACATGCTCAATCGAAACTAAATTTTGAAAATACCTTTGCATTTAAAGAATTTGAATTGACTCGTAATCCATTAGAATACGAATTTTCGACGATTGATCACAATCGCGGTCGTAACGTTAACCCTAAACAAGATTATTTTACCTTATTTGATTTTAGTGCAAAATGGGATCCTGTTCCAACCATGCTTTCGCAAAATCATACGCGTACCGTAAAAGGCTTTATGGGACAAACAACTGCTTTTCGTAAGAACCTTATCAAATCTGATATTCTAATTTTAGGTGAGAACAAGCCAGCACAGGAGGCACGTTACATTCACGGAAAATTCGGAAAAGGTACTTGGACTTTTTACGGTGGTCACGATCCAGAAGATTATCGCCATTACGTAGATGATCCAGAAACGGATTTGAGTTTACACCCAAACTCTCCAGGCTATCGTTTGATTTTGAATAATATTTTATTCCCAGCAGCGAAGAAGAAGAAACGGAAGACGTAGGTTAGAGTTTGTAGTGGAGAGTTTTTAGTTGGTAGTCGCCGACTAGACGAAGCCGATTTTCATAGAAATGAAAATCGGCTTCGTTGTTTCTATATTTTAAATTAGTCATTTTATTGTTAAACAAAACCAATGATTGATTTAGGTGTCTTACAACTGAAAAGGTGTTTGAATTTATCAACCATAAATATTTCAGCTATGAAAAAATTCCTTGTTTTAATCATTCCCTTATTTATATTTTCGAGTTGCACGACTTGGTATTATGGTACGCGTCCTAAGCACGATATTACGCAAATTGAACGCACCACATTTGATGATTTAATAATCGAACCCGCTCACGATTTATTTGATTATCGCTATGATGTTGTCCGCCAAATAAATGGCTTTCCGCAACCCTTATCTGGGTGGACAGCAGGTTGCGAAGGAGACCCATTACCACACTATCCACTAGGTGTACGTTTAGGCAACGGGTTATTTTTTGATTTAAATCGCAATTTAACCTTAGATTTATTTTCAGTTTTATCGTTACCCAAAGCAGAACAATTATCAATTAAAAAAACGGCGGCGAGGCTACCTAATCGCCCATACCGTATCCGCATTGATTCTACGGAATACTGTGAGAAAACACCTAATGGACGGCGTTGGATTTGTAAAGAATTTGCACATTCAGGTGATTTAATTCAAGTAAAAGAACGAAATCGACCAACTTATAATGTAGTGGAAGAAGAAAGCTCAATAAAATTAATCAATCGTCGAGGAAGAGTATTAAACGAAATCAATAAAGTTAAAGACGGCGTTTATACGCACCAATTGCGCCGAATAATCAATAGTTTTATTCAGTTGGAAAATGGTGTTCAAATCAAAAGTAACCAAATTAGCTATCGCATCGTTTTAACGCCTGAAAAAGATGAAATTCAGATTTATCGCAGCAATGGCTTAGGAGAGCGATTGGTACGCAGAATGATAAAATCAAAGGATAAACTGTACATTTTAAATCATAAAAATCGAGGAAGTGAAATTGAGATAATGAATGATAAATTAGTAACCCGTGGAGTGCCGTTTGATGATGTCGAATTAGAAGTGACCTTTCCTACTAGAGATTGAGAAATTCAAATAAATGTTTGCCAGAGAGACAAATCTCTTAAACATGAATCATCCCGAATTTTTCCACATTACGAATTGGAACCCACGTTTCCACTTGTAATTATCATATTTGGATGGTCAAATGGTGTAATTGTAAAATGGTGAAATGGTGTTTGCCGCTCTCACAATTTTACAATTACACCATTTGTTTTAATATAAGTTATTAGGCGGAATTAGACATAAGTTATTTTTTTTTAGATTCCCCAAAATTATCACATAACCTCCTTTCAGTCAGTCACTTAGCTGATTTCGGCAAATCAAAATAACTTATATCTAATTTTTATCCGCCACTTACCCCTAAAGTAAATTGTTGAAAGGTATTTTAATAATTCGGGATGATCCATATTTTATTTTACCACCATTAAATACGTCAGGTTTGATCCCTCTTTTCTAAAATTGGTATTCAGTCAACTTTTTACTACCTTTAATCCCATTATTAATCAACTAATTCTTACCTTTTCTCCCGTTGAGAAAAATGAACTCTCCCACTACACTTAATCCGACTAAATCACTAAAGCATAATGTTGATTCAATAAATTACTAGCTTTAGCGTTGAGATTCAATTAATGATTTGATAAAAATCATCTACCTTACCAAAAAGGACAAACACGTATAGTTATTACGAAAATTTATAGTTCAATTATTCTGAAATCATAAGCAAATGAACCATATTAAACTATTTCTTCTATGTTTCACTTTCTTTTTAGTCACTGGAACTTATCTGAATGCGCAAAACTGTTCGGGAGTTATCGCCGATGATCGAAAAATTAATGGAGTACACCGTTTACAGACAGAAGTGCAAACTTTGGTCGTACGAGGTAACTATTCTTACAGTCTCGAACTGATGAGTGGAGCGAAAGGAGTGATTGCTAAGGTCTATTCCAAATCGGGCGTAGAGTTTAATCAAGGCGATGAAATCATCTTTATGGATGCCAATCGCACGCGTCGATCTTACCGTTTTATTAATATGGGTGAACTAAAGAGAGAAGGTGCAACACCCGTTCATATTAATACGTTGCAGATGGATTTGGCGGCAGTCAAATGGTTTGCTACTAACCCGATTAATACGATTTATATTAAAAACAACATTAGTAATCAAATGCGAAAGTTTACGGTAAATGCTAGTCGGCAAACCGAATTTCAGCGATTGGCAACTTGTTTTAATCAAAATTTAGATGCAGAAAGTTTAAAGGATGTAGTCCTAGAAGGGAATCGCTTCGCACCAGGTCGAGCATTGAGTAGTACTGGAGCGAGTTCCGAAAAATAGCCTGCTGCTGCTGGTTCAGAGCGCCCCATTACCGCCCCCTCCGCAGCCACTACCCGCATTACTGATGTCAGTTTATTAAATGATCAAGAATTAGCTGCTTTGAAAAAAGAGTTGGTAGAAACGAAGCAGAAGCTGCGGGATGAAATTGCTGCTGAAAAAGAAAAAGCTGCCCAGATCAAGGCGCAAATTCAGCAAGATATCACGAACTCACGCGAAGAGGCAGCTGTGAAGAAAAAAGAATACGCAGATGAAGTACTTACAGCTCGTCAAAAATCACAAGAACAAATCGAACAGGCTCGAACGGAGGCAGCTAGTTCAATAAAAGATACGCAAACTGCAGCTGGCGCACAATTAGATAAGATTAATACCGAAGTAGCTGAATCGCGCGAAAAAGCGAATCAAGCCATTGAAAAAGCACGTTTGGAGTCCGCCGAAGAAGTAGCGGCTACCCGTGAACGAGCAGCGGAGGAAATCAAGAAAGTCAAGGAAAAATTAGAATTGGCTAAGCTAGAATATTCGGACGAAATCGCTTCGGCGCGCGAAAATTCACAAAGCGAACTGACTTCTATTCGCGAAGAAACGACAAAAGTGATTCAAGAGGCGCGTGAAAAAGCGAAGTCGGAAAAAAATCGTACTGCCGAAGAAGTCGTTACGACTAAAAAAACGGCGTCAGAACAAATTTTACAAGTTAAAACCGAAACGGCAGAAGAAGTAGCACGCATCCGAGAAACTGCTGTTTTAGAAAAAGAAAAAATTGCGGTTGAAATTGCAGAGTCACGTCGTAAATCAGCCGAAGAGCAAGCATTAATGCAGGAAAATGCTGCTGCCGAAATCGCAGAAATTAAAGAACGAACGACCAAGGAAAAAGAAACGGCTGCTGTGGAAGTTGCTCAAGCTCGTAAAAAAGCAAGTGAAGAAATCGGTGCTACTCAACAACAAGTCAAATCTGAGAAAGATCGAGCAAATCAAGAAATCGTCGATACTAAAGCGGCTTCCGCCAAAACAGTAGCGCAAATCGTTCAGCAAGAAGCTGAAAAAGTGAAAGCAGCGCAAGAAAAAGCAGCAACTGAAAAAGCACAAATCACCGAAGAAGTTGCTTCTACTAAGCAAAATGCACAAGATGAAATCAAGCGCGTACAAGAAGAGTTGAAACAAGCAATCGCAGATGCAAAAGCTAAAGAGGAAGAAGTGAAAAAACAGTCGGCTGATGAAGTTCTAGCGGCTAAAGAGAAAGCACAAACGGAAATCCAAAAGGCGCAGACAGAAGCCACCGCTCGCTTAGAGGAAGCCAACAAGAATTCTAGTCAAGCAAAAGAAGAATATGCAAAGGAAATAGCCACTGCTCAAGAAGTTGCGCAAGCAAAAATTAAAACCATTCAGGAAGAAGCAGCGCAAGCCATTACTAATGCCCGTGAGAAGGAGAAGGAGGTGAAAGAAATGACTACGGAGGAGGTAGTAGCTGCCAAAGAGCGTTCTGCTGCCGAAGTTCGCCAAGCTAAAGAAACGGCTGCTCAGGAAATTGCTACTGCCAAAGAAGCACAAGCCAAAGCACAACAAGCTTCTGCTCAGCAAATCGCCGAAGCCAAAAAAGCAACTGCTGAGGCTATTGCTACTGCTAAAAAAGAAGAGGCAGAACGGATTCGAACGGTCAAAGAAAACGCGGCAAAAGAACAGCAAATTGTTGCTGGTAATTTAGCGGAAGCGAAAGCAGAAGCGGGTAAAGATATTGCTGCCATCCGTCGTAAAGCAGCCGAAGAAGTTCAAGTGGCTAAAGAGAATGCTGCCAAGCAAAAAGAAACTATCAATTTGGAAGTCTTGCGCGTACGGGAGGAAGCTGCGCAAACTATTACAGAAACGCAGGAAAATGCTGCTGCGGAAGTAGCTGCAATCGAAGAACAAGGTAATCAGGCGATTAAATTAGTGACTGAAGAAATTGAAACTAAAAAAGCGGAATTAAACGCTGAGAATGATCGCTTTTCTGCGGAGTTAAAAGCGCTCCGTGAGGAAACTGCCGCTAAAAAACAGCAATATAACGAAGAGACCGCAGCTGCTCGAAAAGCATCGCAAGCAGAAATCGCTCAGGTGCAGAAAGAAGCTTCTGAATCTATTTATGAATCTAAACAACAAGCAAAAGCGGAAATTACACGGGTAAAAGAGGATACGGCTAACCAAATAGCAGAAGAGAAAAAGAAACTAGCAGAGATTCAAAAGAAGATTGCTGAGGCAGAAAAGGAATTAGAAGGAAATTAACTAATATGACGGGGCGAGTTTGATTAACATTGCTTTCGACCTTATTTCTTTTAGTGGAGAAACTACCAAAAAAGTGTTAAAAACAAAATACTGTTTGAGCGCAGCGAGTTTATTTTGTTTAGCTTTTTGGGTGGTTTCGGAACGTTAAAAAAGAAATACAGTCTTGGCTTTTTGTTTCTATATTGCTAAGAAAAAAGAAAATGTTAATGTGTAACATCAGTAATTAAAATAAAATTTTTCTTTGATAAAAAAATGGTCTGATTGTTAAAATAAACTAACAATCAGACCATTTTTTTATACTGAAATACTTTCTTACATCGTCTGTATAATATCGTACTGCGTCAAAATATGGAAAGTACCCGCTCGGTCTTTAGCTAAAACGGCTGGAATTTTTTTACTCACGTATTTACTCAATTGCTTGAAAGACAATTCTTCATCAACGATAGGAAAAGGCTTATCCATAAT
>JBGCES010000784.1:0-7004 GCA_045106545.1 Saprospiraceae bacterium | reverse complement strand
ATCTTGACGTTCTAATTGGATACGTAAAATATTTGCTACATCGCACCAGTGCAAGGTTTTACGTACGTCATAACTAACTTCTACACCAAGTTTACCGATGTGTTTAGGAATTAGCGTTGGCGGACCACAAACGCGGACTTTCGCGCCTAATTTTTGTAAGCAAAAAATATTACTCAAAGCTACCCGCGAGTGCAAAATATCCCCGAAAATTGCGATGTTTTTACCCCGCAAATCGCCTAATTGTTCGCGCATCGAAAAAGCATCCAGTAAGGCTTGAGTCGGATGTTCGTGCGTACCATCTCCTGCGTTAATAATATTCGCGTCGATGTGTTTGGAAAGAAAATGATGTGCGCCAGGAGCAGGATGCCGCATGACGACCATATCCACTTTCATGGATAAAATATTGTTGACGGTATCGAGTAAGGTCTCGCCTTTTTTGACAGAGGAGGAAGCGGCGGAGAAATTGACTACATCCGCAGAAAGGCGTTTTTCAGCTAATTCAAATGAAATACGCGTGCGGGTAGAATTTTCAAAAAAGAGATTCGCAACCGTTACATCTCGTAAGGAAGGTACTTTTTTGATTGGACGATTAATGACATCTTTAAACTCGTCTGCCGTCTGGAAAATAAGGTGAATATCATCGGGCGTCAGATATTTAATGCCGAGAACGTGTTTGGTGCTAAGTTGTTGTGTTACAGTCATTTAATTACTGCTTATCTTTCAGTTTTTGAACATCAACTTTATCTTGAGGTCTTCCTGCCGAAAGTTTTGATTTAATTAAACTTTCTAAGTCAATAAAGTTGATCTCTAGGTCGTCAAATTTTTCAACCACTCTTTTTTCGTAGCAGGTTTCAAAATTCAAGTCTTTTAAGGCAGTTAATAAGTCTATTCTTGCAGGTGGATATCCAAGTTGAATAACATTTTCAGGAGTTAGAAAATCATCTACTTTTATACCTAAAGATGCAAAGCCAAATTTTTGAATTGTTTCAGTGATCTTTCTAGCATTTTCTGGGTCACCCCAAATCCAAAAGTCAATATCTTTTGTATATCTAGGATATCCGTGATAGGCAACGGCATAGCCACCAATTACTAGATATTTAACTCCATTTTCGTTTAACAACCCGATAAACTCTCTGAAATCTCTGTTGTTTACCATACTTCCATTTGTTGTATTCTTCACGGATTTCTTCTAAGGCTCTAATGCGTGCTTTAGCTGGCTGATTTAACCAGAATAATACATCATCTGGTTCTTCTCCAAGTTTATAAACACCACCTTTTGTTTTATCCATAATAGTTTATTGAATTGAAATTAGAAAAAATGAAAATACGATAAAGTTTTGATATTACAATTACCTCACTCCCGTTCACTATCAAAAATCAGAATCTGATCATTTCCATCTGCTGCTGCCCACTCTACGCTAACGTATGCTTTATCCAATGCATCTACTTGTAAGCCAACATAATCTGCCTTAATGGGCAGACTCCGATTGAAACGTCGATCGACCATTGCTACTAACTCTACTTGTTCTGCTCGCCCATAATGATTCAAAGCCGTCAATGCTGCTTGAACGGTACGTCCACTATATAAAACGTCATCGACTAGAATGACGCGTTTATTTTCGACAATAAAATTCATCTCGGTCGGTGCCGCTTTGAGCGGGGTAGTTCGAGTACGAAAATCATCTCGGTAGAACGTAATGTCTAGTTTCCCAAATTGAAATTGAGATACGTCCGTCAACTCCTGCAATCGCTCAATCAGCCGTTCTGCCAATTGTACACCACTCGTCTGAATGCCAATAATACAGGTATCAGCAAAGTCGTCATACTGCTCAATCAACTGATGCGCCAACCGCTCAATAGCGATACGAAACGGTTGTGATTTAAGAATAATGCGTCCTTTTTTCATAAGAAAACGGTGGACGGTGGACGGCGGACAGCGGACGGTTAACACGGTGAGAAACCGTCTACCATTTGCCGTCTGCCGTCAACCGTTAAGTTACTTTTTCTTTTTAAACCCATCCCGTAAAGTGACGGTACGATTAAAAACAGGTAGATCGGATGAAGTATCTGGATCAGCAGTAAAGTAACCAATCCGCATAAACTGCAAAGGAACGCCTGCCTGAACCTCTTGTAAGCTCGGCTCTACAAATGCCGTAACCGTTTTTAGAGAATCTGGATTAAAAAATTCTAAAAATTCTTTTCCTTCGTGATCTAACGGAGTTGGGTCAGTGAAGAGCGTATCATATAACCGTACTTCTGCTTTCACGGCTTGCTCTATGCTTACCCAATGCAGTGTTCCTTTGGCTTTAATTCCACTCGTATCCGAACCACTACGGCTTTCAGGATAATAGGAACAATGAACTTCAACTACTTCGCCTGCATCGTTTTTGATGTAATCGTCACAATGAACGATATAACCATTTTTCAAACGCACATTACGATCTGGCCCCATCCGAAACCATTTACGAGTCGGTGTTTCCGTGAAATCCGTTTTTTCAATATAGATTTCGCGACTAAACGGCACAATCCGCGTTCCACTATCGGGATCTTCTGGATTATTAATCGCTTCCATTTCCTCCACTTTGCCTTCGGGATAATTGGTAATTACTACTTTCAATGGATCGAGTACGCCCATTACGCGCAGCGAAGTTTTATTTAACTCCTCGCGAATACAGTAATTTAGCAGCGTTAATTCGATTAGGTTATCTCGTTTAGCTACCCCCACTTTATCACAAAAGGTACGTAAAGCGGCAGCGGGAAAACCACGACGGCGCATACCTGCTACAGTGGGCATCCGTGGATCATTCCAACTGGTAACTAGTCCTTCTTCGACCAATTTTTTTAGGCGGCGTTTACTCGTAATCATGTACTCAACGTTCATCCGTGCAAACTCAATTTGCCGACTCGGAAAAATGCCTAAATTTCCAATAAACCAATTATATACTTCGCGGTGGTGGATAAATTCCAAAGAACAAAGCGAGTGCGTGATATTTTCAATCGAATCGGACTGACCATGCGCAAAATCATACATTGGATAGATACACCAATCGGCGCCCGTGCGGTGATGATGTTCATGTTTTATCCGATAGATCAATGGATCGCGCATCAGCATATTGGTCGAAGCCATATCGATTTTGGCACGTAAAACGCGAGATCCATTGGCGAATTCTCCATTTTTCATGCGCTCAAACAAGTCCAAATTCTCTTCGACGCTGCGTTCGCTATATTTATTTCTTAACCCTGGCTCGGTAGGAGTTCCTTTCTGTTCTGCGATTTCGTCAGGCGTACTATCATCTACGTAAGCTAAACCCTTTTTAATTAAATCAACCGCAAAATCATACAGTTGTTGGAAATAATCAGAAGCATAGTATTCCCGATCATCCCAATCAAATCCTAGCCATTTAATATCATTTTTAATATTATTGACGAATTCGGTATTTTCCGTACTTGGATTGGTATCATCAAAGCGCAGATTGGTTTTTCCACCGTATTTTTCTGCCGTTTGGAAATTGATACAAATAGCTTTTACGTGCCCGATGTGTAGGTAACCGTTTGGTTCAGGTGGGAAGCGCGTAAGAACTGTGCCACTGTGTTTGCCATTGGCAACATCTTCTGCAATAATTTCCTCGATGAAGTTTAATGATTCGCGTGTTTCGGTCATTTTTCAATAATGTTGGATATTAGATTGGGGATATTCGATGCCCAAGCTATTTTCTATTAATCTTTAGAACATCAATAATTAATGTTACTAAAAATATTAACCCAAGAAGTAGTTATTTCGTTTCCGAATTAGGTTGAAATTTGAAATTGGGCAAATGTAAGGATGTTAAGGGATATTTTGATTGAAAAATGGTGTAATTGTAAAATTGTAAGAGCGGCAAAGACCATTTTACCATTTTACAATCACAACATTAGTTTGAATACTATACTTTTTCTAATACAATCGCCGATGCGCCACCGCCGCCATTACAAATCGCCGCCATTCCATAGCGGTGATTATTCTTTTGCATCGCATTATTAAGCGTAGCGACAATTCGCGCACCCGAAGTACCCAGTGGATGACCTAAAGAAACGGCACCACCATATTGATTTACTTTAGTTGGATCTAAACCTAATTCCTGATTAAATGCCATTGGCACTACTGAAAATGCTTCGTTTACCTCAAAATAATCAATATCATGGAGCGATAAACCCGCTAATTCTGCTGCTCTTGGAGCTGCCTTCGTAGGTGCAGTAGTGAACCATTCAGGCGCATGTGCCGCATCAGCAAAGGAGCGGATTTTTGCTAAAGGAGTTAGTCCTAATTCTTTTAGTTTTTTCTCACTTACTAATATTAGCGCCGACGCACCGTCATTGATCGTAGAAGCATTGGCAGCGGTCACGGTTCCAGTTTTAGTAAAAGCTGGACGTAACTTAGCAATCTTTTCAAATTTCACTTTTTTAAACTCCTCATCTTCCGTGATGATCAAATCATCTCCGCGACGTTGCGGAACGCTAACGGAAACGATTTCATCTTTGAAATGACCACTTTCCGTTGCAGCGGCAGCGTATTTATAGGAATTAATTGCGTACTCGTCTTGTGCTTCCCGACTAATATTGTATTTCTCTGCTGTTGCATCCGCGCAAATTCCCATTGCTTTTTGATTATAAACATCGGTCAAACCATCTTTGGTCAAGCCGTCAATTAATGCAGCATCACCGAATTTATAACCAAAACGTGCTTTGGGCACATAGAAAGGAATCGCAGACATATTTTCCATACCGCCTGCTACCATAATATCGCGGTGTCCAAGCATGATGCTTTGAGCAGCAAACATAATTGCTTTTGCGCCCGAAGAACAGACCTTATTAATTGTAGTACAAGGAACGCTATCAGGAACGCCTGCAAAAATTGCAGCTTGGCGTGCTGGAGCTTGTCCCAAATTGGCAGAAACCACGTTTCCCATAAGTACTTCTTCCACGGCACTTGCTGCTACACCTGCTCTTTGCAAAGCGCCTTGAATCGCGGCTGCGCCTAGTTTAGTTGCCGAAACGTTCGCGAACATGCCGCCAAAACTTCCAATCGGAGTACGTACTGCGGATACGATATAAACTTCTTGCATGATTTGAATTTTAATGGTGGTCGAATGCGTTGACTCACCTTTTGGTTAGGACTAATTTGAAAAATAAATCTGATTTAGTACTAAGTAGATTGACAAAATTGTACCGTCATTCGACGGCACAAGCTATGATTGTCAAATTATGGCAAAGCGTTCATAGTGAGCGACTTGTATGCTTTTATTAATCATAATTTGTACCAACGAATGACAGTATAAATATGTTGAACTACTTCTCAATCTACTCAATTAACAACTCTGGTTAAACATGGGTTTGAAATCGGGCGCAAATATAGCTAATAAAAAAGGACTAAGGTATTATCTCGCTTGTATGAGGGAATTTCACAAATTTGTTTTAGAGAATTAACTTACAAATATTGAGTATGCATTTTGTTTCCTCCTTTGTAGGGTTGAAAACCCTTGTGAAATTCCTTAACCAGAGACTTCAGTCTCTTGATAAGAAGAAAATGCGAAATACACCAGCTTGTATTGGTACTCCTTTAATATTTAATAAACCGCTTGCTACCACTAGTCTCTGTTTTTAACCAATAAATTCCCGCTGAAAATGCGCTGATATCCAGTCGATTTTCTCCTGCCCGCAATTTAGTCTGTAATCTTAATATTCCCTGAGCATCGTAAATATGTACTTGCTCTATTTGCTGCGTTTCGATTACTAATGATCCTTGGCTTGGATTGGGGTAAATTGTATGCATAGAAACAGGCAACTGAACGCTCGCAATTTGACTAAATTGAATATCGCCATTTTCCTTGATTTGTTTTAAACGATAATAATGTAATCCACTAGAAGGCTGGCGGTGGTTAAAATAAAAAGTACCCCTACCATCTTGAGGAAGCGTAGCAGTTTCTGTTAAAGTTGAAAATGGCTGCCCTTCTGTGCGATATTCTAAAATGGTTTGAGCCGCATTTTGATATTTACTTAATTGCCAAGTTAAGCGAATGTCATCGCCAATCACCTTTGCTTGCAGTGGATGTAAAAAGTCAATCGGTAAAGCTGTCGTCATTTCAAAAAAGACGCGAGAGTCGCCATTCGTCGTATTAAATGCATTGAGCTCATTCCAAATAAAAGTTACCAAATTTGCATAATTATCTCGAACTGTTTGATGTACAATATTAGGAACGGTAAAATTAGTAGGTGCTTGTTTTTCATAAACTGCCATGTAGGTAATTAGACTTGCCAAAAAGTAAGTAGTGGCTCGACCATGTGGTGCATCATCTTCATATAATTCTGAAACGGGGATTTGTCCAGCTAATAAATCTGTATGAATTTTACTTAAAATCGGTCCGACGGGAATCATTTTAACTTCTAAATTCGCACGAGATTGCAATAAGGCATCGTGATACTCAATCCACCAGTCGTGAAATTCACCGAGCGTGAAGTTATTATAATTTGCAAACTCAGCAGTCGAAGCAGGAAAGCCGTTATTAAGAAAAGCTGCCATATCAGGCCAATTTTCATAGATATAAAATCGAACACCAGACTCTTGTTGATCGACCCAGTCGAAAACAGTTTCCGTTGCATTGATTGGAGTGATACCAGGATCCGAAAAATATTCTTCGGTTGGCGGTTGATATTGAACAAAATTTCCAGCAGTTAATAAGACGGTGGTAATATCGGCAGCTGAAAAAGGCTCTGTATCAGACTCCCACACGCCGGGAACGAGATCGTAGCCCCATTGAGCTATCGGCGGCACATTAGCATGTTGAGGCAGAAAGCCATATTGTCCGCCAGCGGCATAGTCGTAACCTGCTTCTTGTGCTAATAAAAATAACCAATGTGGAACAGTTGTCTCATTGCTTGGCGTGGGATTAATTGGTGGGCGATGGTCGAGTAGGCTATGACCGAAGATGAACATCTTCATTGGGTCCGTTTGTGCAGATAATTGTAGA
>JBGCES010000783.1:0-5688 GCA_045106545.1 Saprospiraceae bacterium | reverse complement strand
GCGATGGGCGACAATCAATTGGATTACGCGCAAGCGACTACTTTACGCGTACCCGAAGAGAATCGCTTTAGCAAACAAGTATTGGATTTCAATTTGGATGAACCCATGGAATTGGATGAACTCGGTGACCGTGGTATTATATTCATCGAACGCCGTGGCGTGCTAAAATTATTCGAATATGAAACCGAACAGACGAAAGTATTGGATAGTTTGGCGGTTTTTTATGCGAATGAAGATGGATTATTAGGCGTAGCGGTTGATCCTAATTACGCTGAGAATAACTGGATTTATTTATTTTATTCGCCCGACACGGAAGAAGCAAAGCAGCATATTTCTCGTTTCACTTTGCAAGATGATAAACTAGCCGAGGAGAAAATCATGATCGAAATTCCGCTGATTCGCAAGTGTTGCCACAGTGGCGGCTCGTTGGAATTTGGTAAAGATGGTCTGCTATACATCGGGATTGGAGATAACACTAATCCGTTTGAATCGTCGGGTTATGCGCCGATTGATGAAAGAGCGAAGCGACAACTATTT
This sequence comes from Saprospiraceae bacterium, assembly GCA_045106545.1. Lineage (GTDB taxonomy): Bacteria > Bacteroidota > Bacteroidia > Chitinophagales > Saprospiraceae > JBGCES01. The sequence continues at coordinate 5,151 of JBGCES010000783.1, read as the reverse complement.
GACGCACAGCGGTCGGCTTCTAATACGAATGATTTGCGCGGTAAAATCTTACGAATCAAACCAGAAGCGGATGGGACTTACTCTATTCCTGACGGCAACTTATTTCCAAAAGGAACGGCGAATACGTGTCCCGAAATTTATGTGATGGGTTGCCGAAATCCATTCCGTTTTTCGATTGATTCCAAAAATGACTACGTGTATTGGGGAGACGTAGGACCAGACGCTGGCGCGGCTGATAGTTTGCGCGGTCCCGTAGGGATAGGTGAATTTAATCAGGCAAAAGAGGCGGGTTATTATGGCTGGCCATATAGTCGAGGAAATAATCAGATGTACGGTGATTATGATTTTCAAAAAGAAAAATCGGGCGAGCATTTTGACCCTAATAATATCATTAATGATTCGCCTAATAACACGGGCTTAAAAAAATTGCCGCCCATTCAAGAATCTATGATTTGGTATAGCTATAAAAAATCCAAAGACTTTCCATGGCTCGATTCGGGCGGTGTTAACCCGATGTCGGGACCGATTTATCATCAAGAGGACTATCCTGCTGCGGAAGATGCATTACCCGAATATTTTGATAATAAATGGTTCGTCTATGAATGGATGCGCGATTGGATTTACGTCGTTCATTTAGATGAAAATCAGCAATTCGTACAAGCCGATCCGTTTATGCCGAATACGGATTTTTCCCACCCAATGGATATGCTGCTCACGAAAGCAGGTAAATTATATGTCTTGGAATATGGTCAAAAATGGAACAGTAGAAATCTGGATGCACGCTTATCCGTCATTAATTATAACTCTGGCAATCGACCGCCAATTGCTAAATTAGAAGCGGATGAAGAAGTTGGCGCTGCGCCGCTGACGGTTAATTTTTCAGCAGCTCAATCATACGACAATGATCAAGATAATATCAACTATAGCTGGACGATTGGCGAGGAAGTAATCAATACGGATACGCCAAATTTAGAACATACTTTTCAAGATCCAGGCATTTATGAAGTCATCTTAGAGGTGACGGATAGCGAAGGAAACGAAGCTAGTACGAATCAAAAAATACTAGTCGGCAACGAACCGCCAGCGATTAGCATCAAGCTCAGCGATCCGAATACGACTTATTGGAAAAATAAAAAGCTGGATTACGAAAACGAAGTGGCTGATTTGGAAGATGGAAGTAGTACGGATGCTAATTTTGACCCAGCCAAAGTAAAAGTCACTTTCAATTACATCCCCGAAGGAGAAGATATGATCCTTGGTAGTATTGGGCATCAACAAAATGCCGTTCCCAAAGGATTGGCTTTAATTAATGCCTCCGATTGTAAAGCCTGTCATGCGATTGATAAAAAAGTCGCGGGCCCAAGTTATCAAGATGTCGCAGCGCGTTATACGCAAAAAGATAAGCAGCAAATTATTCACCGCATCATTACGGGAAGTCAAGGCATTTGGGGCGAAACCATGATGGCACCGCATCCGCAACTAAAAGTGGAAGAGGTCGGTGAAATCGTAGATTATATCCTTTCTTTAAACCCCGAAAAGCAGGCAGCGGAAGACGATTTGCCATTGAAGGGCAGTATCAAATTTGCGGAACATTTGCAAAAAGAAGCGGGTGGAAAATACGTCCTGATGGCTTCTTATTTGGATAATGGACATCCAGAGGTGGAAGAATCTGCCCTTTCGGTCATTGAAGAAGTTGTTTTTATTGCACCAAAAATGGAGTTAGAAGATGCGCCCGATTTGGATAAAGAACTAGGCGTTTGGAATAGTCAGGGCAGAAGAGTGGTCGGTTCAATTCGCCACGGCAAGCACATCAAAATGAACCCTATTAGTTTTGATAAACTAAGTAGTATCAGTATCGGAGCGGCGTTTAATAAAGATTATGCCTACGGAGGCGAAGTTGAGGTTAGAAAAGGAAAAGTTGATGGAACACTGCTGGGGCGCCAAACCATTCAAGGCTTTGACAAAAATAAAGATACTTTTAAAATCTTTGAAGTCGAACTTGAACCGACGACTGCGTTGGATACGCTCTTTTTAGTATTTAAAAATAAACAAAACGAGGATCAGTATATTATGAATGGGGATTGGTTACAGTTGAATTATGAGGAGTAGGTTTTAGATTATTTATCCGCGAACAATAGATAGGAAGTATCTCCGAGATACTTCCTATCTTCAATCGTGTTTAATAAAAGGGATCTATTGCTTTACTCTAGGCTGTTCAAAAATATCCAGCATTAAGCAAAATTTATACGCTGCATTTTTCTGCGTATTCCGCTTAACTTTTTTCGCAAGAAAAAATGCTCCGCGATCTAAAAACTAAGCTGTCACGCAGAGCGTGATGAATAGTGCGTGCTAGAGCGGAAAAACTCTGCGCCTTCGCGTTTAATAAAAATGCGGGGTAAATGTTTCTTCATGTTGAACAGCCTAACCTTACTCCACTTCCTCCAAAACCGCAACTTCTTCCACCTTTGGCATAAAATGCGCTCCCAATGAGCGAAACAATGCATTATGCACCAAACCCGAACTATGTGGATTACTCATATCATTGAAATTATGATTAGAAGATAATTTCACAATCACCGTCTGTGTCGTCGGATTGATATAGATATATTGATTGTAAATACCGCGCGCCATAAACTCACCTTGGTCGCCCGCTGGCACCCACCATTGATAACCATAACCCATGTCGTGTGCTGAATTAGAGCTGCCAGGGGTAAGATATTCTGCATCGGGTGTAACGCTCGCTTTGACCCACGCGGCAGGGACAATTTGCTTGCCTTGCCACTTACCATTATGCAAAAATACTTGTCCCATTTTAGCATAATCACGCGCGGCTACATTTAAGCCACCTAAGCCCATCTCCATACCATAATCGTCAGTCAGCCAGTAGGCATCGAACTCCATGCCCAGCGGTGTCCAGATTTTCTCTTGTGTATATTCCGCTAAAGACTTACCAGTAGTGCGCACCAAAATCATCGCAAGGATGTGCGTATTGATACTCACGTAATGATTAAAAGTACCTGGTTCGCGTTCGCGTTTGAGGGAGCGGGCAAATTCATCTTGCGATGAACCCCAAGCGAAAGAACGCCCGTAGCGATTAATATCTGAATTAAAATCGCCGTAGTCTTCATTGAAACCTACGCCTGTGGACATCTGCAACACATCTTTAATTGTCACGCCTTCGTAGCCCGTTCCTTTCATTTCAGGTAGGTATTCTTCTACGGTTTGGTCGATACTTTTGATATGTCCTTCCTCCATTGCGATGCCGAACATCGCCGATACAAATGACTTCGCCACCGACCATGAAATGTGGTTGGTACTTTCGCTATTATTGCGAGCATAAGTTTCATAGATCAGGGTGTCATTTTGGATAATGACGAGCGCATTGAGCTGCGAAGAATCTAAAAATTCTTCGGTATTGAAAGTGGTATTTTCGTAGGTAAAAGTGGCTGGTAACGCATCGACTTCCTTGCGTGGAAAGCGATAGGGTTGACTACTTTTTTGCAAAGGAGCAGTCGTAATCAAATCGCCCATATGGATGAAATTATGCGCAATTCGATCTTCATCAAAAAGATGCTGCACGTGGTTGAGCCGCACAAATTTCGGGTAGTAATAAATGCCTACTGCAATAAGGAGTGCAAGAATACCTAGAAGAATTTTTTGCCAAAGTTTCATACTAAAATAACTATTTTGAAAAGAGAACAGACGACAGAGCGCTTTGCTGACAGCGGACAGATTGTTCATCTAATGAAAGAATATCTCAATATAAGAATATTGTTCTTTGCTGTCTTCTATTAGATTAATTGATCTGTTTTCTAGTCGCTGATTATTCAAATAATTGATATAAATCACTGAATACCAGTTTTTTAAAATCGTCTTTCCAAAGTAGTCATTATTTTCTGTTTTTCAAATAAATCAAGTCCTATCCAATAAAAAAAGCGCGAACCTCCATGTAGAGATTCACGCTATTTTTTCAACTAATTGATAAAGAGTTTTTTATAAAAAGCAGTTATGAAAGTTGTATAAACGTAGTTGTAAATATCGTTTAAAAGTTGTGCTATACAACTTTTAAACTACTTTTGAACAATTTTTATCACCACTTTTGAACAATTTTTTTAGGTCATTTTTAATCTTACGGGCACTTTAATTTCTTCTACTAAATTACTCAACGGCTTTCCTTCTGCATCGGTAATTTGTACCACTACCCGACGATTCAATTGGCGACCTTGTGGAGCATCTTGACCATTGATATATTGATTAACCGCAATGGGGGCTAACTCCCCTTTATATTCAATGGACATCCGTTCTAACGCTACGCCCATATTTCTCAAATACACTTGGGCATTTTCCGCTCGACGGGCAGAAAGTCCTGTATTATAATTGTCTGTTCCTTTGCTATCTGTATGTCCAACTAGTTTCAAGCGATAAGTCGGATTATCACGCATCACTTTAGCCAGTTTACGCAAGTCAGCTTGAGATGCAAATCTCAAATCTGCCTGATCAAAATCAAAGAAGAGGTGACGCAAATAATCATCCGCTGGCTTAGAACACTCACATGCAGCTGCGCGTGCGGCCAAGTCTAATACGTGCGCGTGCGGATAACCTTTACTTTTTGCCATGCTTACGGCTTCTTCTGCTTCTGCTTGCGTCGCAAAGTCAGCGAGGTAGTAATGATGTAATTCGTTGTGATCTTCTTCCGTCCATACATTTTCTAAATTAGCAAAATAGTCTAACGAAACTTGCGTTTCAAAAGCAGTAAGCTGAACGCGGAAGTTCTTTTGGGCGTTACTTATCGTAGCGCAACCTAACAAAAGAAGGAAAAGGGGGAATTTCATAGGTTATAATTTAACAGGTGAAAAAATAGAGCGTAGCAAATGGGAACTCGTAGGTGCTACATTTATCTATTTAATCGAAAGACAATGACTATTCCAAAATGTTAATTTTTGATATATGTCTATGAAAAAATATTGATTGGAAAGTATTTTATGCTAAAAAATTTCCTTTTCGGTAAATTTCTTGGCAATTTCGTTGCGTTAGTAACGGTCAAAAAATAAGTCCGTCATTTAGAAATAGTTATTTTGTTCTAAGACAATGCCTGCTCCGAAGTATTTCGGAGGCAAAAAACGTAGACATAGCTTGCTATGGCGAGGCTTT
>JBGCES010000782.1:0-1953 GCA_045106545.1 Saprospiraceae bacterium | reverse complement strand
TTTTAGTACGCAGGGTATTCATTTTTTCGATTATCAAACGGGCGAACGTACCGATTGGGCGCGGATAACTGGAGCATCAGCATTACTTGCTGCAAAAGGAGCAGCACTCGGTGATATTGAGGCAGAATGCGCTATTGCGCCCATTGAAATCGGAAATTACGTGTGGGAAGATACCGACGCGGATGGTATTCAAGATGCCTGCGAATCAGGTATTACTGGTGTAAATGTCACTTTGTACGATCTGAATGGCGATAGCCTGACAACTGTACAAACAGATGCCAATGGGGAATATTATTTTAATAATGATACCCCTGGTTTGGATACGCTTTTACCCAACACGATGTATTTTATTGTGGTTGGTGAAGCAGAACAATTTGACATTCCAAGCGGAAATTTATCTCTCGCAGGAACGGAATATAGCATTACACTAGATTCGATTGGCGAAGGAAGTTTTCCGCGTCAGAATGATTCGGATGGAACGATTGCAAATGGTATAGATCCTGATTTTGACGGGCAGCCTTACGTGAAAATTACGACCAATAATTCGGGAAATGTAAATCATACCTTTGATTTCGGATTTATCTCCTGTAGCGTAACGGCAAGTGTTATCGCGGGTGACCAAACCATTTGTTTAGGAGCCGATCCAATGGCTTTTACTGTGAATACGTCCGCAACGGGTAATGGAACACTAACCTATCAGTGGCAAAATAGCACGACAGATTGTACCAGCGGTTTTAATGATATTAACGGCGCAACAGCTGAAATCTACGATGAAGGTACGGTTAACGCAACTACTTATTATCGTTTAATCGTTACTAACACGAATGGCTCAACTGTCTGTCGAGATACGAGCAACTGTCTGACGATAACCGTAGAAGATCCCATTCAAATTACCGCAGCGACCCAAAATTGCGAAGACAATGGAACAGGAGGTCTAGATACGGATGATTACTTCTCGATCACTTTTACGGCTACTAGTACGAATCCAGGTGCAACTAATGAATATGCGGTTTACAATGGCGCAGAACTTTTAGCGAGTGGCATTACTTACGGAAATACAGTTACTTTAGAGTGGGCAAATGCCGCTATGAATCAACGATTTTCGGCTGATAATAGTAGTATATATACTTTAACTATACAAGATTTGGATAATAACAGCTGCACGAAGAATATAATGACAACAGCGCAGCCAAGTTGCTCCACTTGCCCCGCTCAAATCTGTTTGCCAGTGACCATTGATGTCCGACGGACTACTGGTTCTAGATAAGTAGTAAAAAACTTAAACAAATCAATCACAATAAGCTGGTCGATACTTCGGTATTGATCAGCTTTTTGTTTGCTATTATATTTTTTCACATCTAAAAAATACCTATTCACAGTGATACTTGGTTTAAAAATCTAATCTATCTTTGCATAACGGGTTTGGTTTTTTCTACAAACCCTTTTTGAACATATAAAACATAATTGTCCTTTTTACACACCTATCCATTTTATCACTTTTTATTTAAAAACCGAAGGACAACTTTTTAACCGATTAAACACAGCGTACCAAAAGACAATAGTCGTTTTTTTACGCTATTAAAATAGTATCCCATGAATAAGAATTACACGCATCTTACCCACACGTACGCACCTAAACGTATAAGTTGTAACCCACCAGATACTTTAGATATTTGAGCGAAATCTTATATCAATCGAAGTACTTAAACTTGTGTTTTTTACATCGAAGATTTACAACCAGATTGGATCAGCGGCCGACCCAATCGGCTGATCTACCTGCTCATCACCCGCATCCTCATCGGTGGTTTGCTGGGTATCGGCATCGCCCTGCTCTACTTTGCAGGCACACTTAACCAGCCGGAGTTTAAATTCCAGATGTTCCTGAAATTTGGTGAACTTCTGCCGGTTCCGTATGGCTCTCGTGACCTTTGGGCCTTCAAGATCGGAAGAGCG
>JBGCES010000781.1:0-1628 GCA_045106545.1 Saprospiraceae bacterium | reverse complement strand
TTCCACAACAAAATCTCATTGGGCGCGCAGCTACATTGTTTGCTTAATTGCGCTCCTTGTGCTTCCATCCATTTGATGTAGTCGCTAATGGTATCGGGATGAATACCCGTTTTGAAAGTCACGATAAATTCGGTTGGTGGGTAAGTACCGCCGCCCTCATCGCAGAAGACCCATTTTGATTCATCAGCAGGCAATTCATGGGCAGAAAGTGCGACATTGCCCTCGTCAAAATCACCATCTAATTTTGTATCGTAAACACGTAAAAAGATCTGCTCCCCTACATCTAAACCATAGTTGTCAGCCTTGATTACCATGTGAGTAGGGCTGAGGTAGAAATTGGCGCAGTCTAATAATTTCAGACTAGAAAAACAGTTTCCTGAATAGAGTTCCATCATCACATCAATCTCCGTTCCTTCGCGTTGGCGGATCATTAGATTACCCGTATTTGGAACTATTGTGGAGAACCAAATATCTGCGCCCGTAAATAGTGTAGGTTCGCCATAGCAAGTCTCGGTAGGTTGTCCGAATTGCTCACTAGAGTCGGTGGCATCGTAAGTGCTAGCACAGGAAATTTGTCCCTCACAGGGGTTGAAATTCATTGGGAGACTTAGCGCAGTAATATCATTAACACAAGGTTCGTCATTGTTGATTACGATGGTCTTGCAAGCAGAAAATTCGGAAGTGCTGCCATAGAGTGTCGCCGTCGTGCTAACCACATCGCCGACACTGGCTTGCACAGATATTGACCATTTTCCTTGCGCATCAGGTTCGGTATTACCTATATATCGTTCACCTTGACAAGAAACACAAGTAGATTTATCTACATAAACCTCGATGAGTGCTTTGGGGTCTGCAGTACCGATAATTTCAGTGGTACTCACCGAAAGAATTTTTGGAGCAGCTACATTTTCGTTCGCATCTGGGAGGCGACGAATACCACCTTCAATATTGCAGGAGAAAATATTTTGAGAAATCTTTTTTTCTGAATTAATATACCCATCTGTACCACCTTCCATCCAGATTCCATAGGCTTCTTGGCTATAGAATTCATTACTAATAATGGTGTAGTTATTTGTGGAACTACCTGTCCGAATACCGTGCGGCGCATTATAATGAAATACATTATTTTCAAATTCTCCTTCGCTATCGGTCGTTACGTCAATCCACGCGCCACTTCCAAAACCCGAACTGTGTCCGTTTGGACGATAAATATCTCGATTTTCACGCGTACCGAAATAGTTATTGTGCGCCACTAAATCTACCTTGCCGTGCGCGTATAAACCAGAATTGCCATTATCACAAATAATATTTGCACCGTCTTCGCCTAAGCTCACTTCTGCAGTAGCGAAACCATCGATTTCGATTCCATAGTTAGCGTTTCCTTCCGCCGCACCGTTTGCTGGATTCAGACCAATGTAGTTATTGTAAATCAAAGTATAATCAGCAGCGGTATAGATGCCCGTTCCGTTTTCATTAACCGCACAGCCTTCGACGTAAGCTAAGCTAGGAGATTTACTAATAAAGATGCCATAGTCATTAAAGTTTTTAATATAAAGACTACGTATCCCACATTCTTCTCCATCAATAGCAAATCCTACATCCACGTTATTGTTACCATTGATAATAAT
>JBGCES010000780.1:0-2356 GCA_045106545.1 Saprospiraceae bacterium | reverse complement strand
GGTTGAATCCACTAACTGAATCCAACCCTTTTTATTTATCATTCATAACTCCTTATTCCCCTCCTACCCCGCTTTTAACGTCACGGGAATATCCATTTGTCCTTCTTCACCACGAATTACGGTCACGACAACCGTTTCACCAGCCTTTGCCCGACCAATAACTTCCTGTAATTCTGGAACGCTCTTGACCATTTTTCCATCAATGGAAACGATGACATCTTTAGGCATTAGTCCTGCAAACTTTGCCGAACCGTCATCTGCTAAACTTTCGATAACGACTCCCTGAGTTACTTTTACATTCAGCTCATTCGCGTATTCGCTATCCAATTCCGAAATACCTACACCTAAATATGCCCGCTGGAAACTACCATAATCGATAATATCTTCAATAATACGTTCCATTAGATTAACAGGAATCGCAAAGGAATAGCCAGCATAGCTCCCCGTACGCGAAGCAATTGCAGTATTAATACCAATCAAGCGTCCTTCATCATCCACTAATGCGCCACCGCTGTTACCCGGATTTACTGCGGCATCCGTTTGGATAAAAGATTCTATGGAATTTCCGCCGCCTAAGATATTGATACTACGACCTTTTGCAGAAATAATTCCCGCTGTCACTGTTGATGTTAAATCGAAAGGATTTCCTACTGCCAATACCCACTCGCCTACTTCTGCGGCATCGGAATTACCAATTTCTAAAGTTGGAAAATTACTTCCTTCAATTTTTAAAACTGCCAAATCAGTTTTATCATCGCGTCCAATAATTTCGGCAGCAAATTCGCGGTTATCGTTTAACGTAACAGTTACCTCGTCCGCAAATTCAACCACGTGATTATTCGTAATAATATAGCCGTCTTTGGTGTAAATCACCCCCGAACCTGTTCCTTGTTTTGGTCCAAAATCACCGAAGCCACCTCCGCCAAAAAAATCAAAAAGTGGATTACCGCTACCTTCACTGGCTTCTGATTTTCCTGCTTTCGCAGAAATATGAACTACGGCGGGCATCGCACGTCGTGCAGCTGCTTTGAAATCTAGCGGGGCAGCGGATGGCTTAGTATTTAAGTTCTTATAATTGATTTCTTGCGCATAAGTAGTTGCAACATCAGAAACGTATGTCTCTGGTTTTAACTGAAAAAACACACCCATCGTAATCAGTGCACCGATCATACCAGCAAAAATCATCGAAAGAAACTGCTTCATTGGTAAGTATTTTGTAATGATTAAATATTGTACTTTTGGGTCGCTTTTATGGCGACGCACATTTGACATTAAGTATAGCCGAAATAGTTAATCACTTCGGCAATGCTTAGGTAGAACTTAAAAATAACTGTTCTCCTGACGACCTGTTTTTTTATAAAAACGCTTTAACAGGAAATTAACAGCAAAACCAATAAATGTCCAATCCGCAAACGGATATCGAAACAATTAAAGCACTCCTGCGCCCTGAAACAGATTTAGAGCACATAATACTCCAACAGCCCGATTTTCAACGTGGTCTGCATTGGGGCTTACCGCGTTTTGGGCATCCTGAGGGTAAAATTCTATACCATATCCGCGAAGTATTGGACAATGTAGAAAAACTAAATATTTCTAGCGACATGAGTCGCCAACTTCGTCTAATTACTTTTGTCCACGATACGTTCAAAAATATTGAGCATAAAGGAAAACCACGCGATTGGACGCGTCACCACGCGGTTTTAGCGCGAAAGTTCATGGAACAATTTACTGACGAAAAAGCCGTACTAGATGTAATTGAACTGCACGATGAGGCTTATTATTCGTGGCGTTATCAATATTTATATAAAAACAAAGAAAAAGGAGAGCGCCGATTAGCTAGATTATTAGAAAAGATTGGTGATAATATGCAGTTGTATTATTTATTTTTCAAATGTGATACACGAACAGGAGATAAAATTCAAACGCCGCTACAATGGTTTGAAGCAAACATCAAAAATATTGAAATTGTCGATTTCTAATTAGGCTTGTACAAAGTTTTGCAAAAGACACAGTTTTTGACGCAGATAAACGCAGATTTTTATGATTCAAGTAGGTCTTATGTCGCTCACAGCTCGCTCCGCAGTATTGCGGAGATTCGCTTGAATCATAGAGAATCAGCGTCAAATAAAGACTTTGTACAGTCCTAATTTCTAATCAAATACATTTTTTGACAAATCACGCAAAAAAGAAAACGGTTAAGAGAAATATGCACTCTTAACCGTTTTTTATTTGAACTTGATTCTTTTATAAAATCAGTTCTCGCTCTTCTTCTAAGATCGTTAATTGTTCTTCATTATACAGCGTTGCAGCTAGAGCTAGTGTCTTTGGCAATTCGTATTTGAAGAAAAACTTCATC
>JBGCES010000078.1:0-6075 GCA_045106545.1 Saprospiraceae bacterium | reverse complement strand
CGCTTCGCTAAGTGTCGTTTGAAAGAAGGAGAATTGTTGATACGCCGCCTGCCCCGACGCTTGTCTCGGGGACTGATTTCAAGCGGAAAATGAGAGAAATTTGACCTGTCCAGATGAGGAAGTTATTTTTTGACCGTTACTTAGTAAAATATTTACTAAAATTTTTAAAAGTCGCTCGTTTTTACGGGCGACTTTTTTTGTGCTGTTTGGGAAGATAATTTATTAATGATAACTTGCGCTTTATCCACTTCATCAACGGTTAAATTTAATCTTTGCGCGCCTTTCAATTTTACCAAGTTTCTCGGCAGATTGTACTCATTATCATCTCTATTTTACTGGCAAAAAGCTCCTTGTCGGCAGCAGAAATTGGTATTTATGAACTCTTGTTGTACATCAGTTACGCGCTTACTTTCTTTTGGATTTCGGGTTGGTTACAGAGCGCGTTAGTTCAATATAATAAGTTAGCACCAACAGAACAACCTGCCTTTTTTTCGCAGCTTTATTTACTATTTAGTGGAGCAGCAATTGCCATTTTTCTCTTATTAAATGTTGCTGAAACGGCATTGACTCAGTTTTTTGCGAGCCGTCCGCAACTTCCTCATTTTCAATTATTTAGTACCTATGTTTTAGTGCAGATCCCTACTTTTTTAGTAGAAAATTTTTATTTGTTAAAAAAGGCAAACCGAGAGCTATGGATCTACGCAGTCGCCAATATTATTTTACATTTAGCACTCGTCGTCATTCCTGTATTTCTGGGTTACGGATTGATTGGAGTTATTTGGGGTTTGCTAATTTTGGTGATCATCAAGCATATTTGGTTACTGACACAGTTGTGGAAATACGGAAGCTGGGCGTGGAAATCTGCATTAATTAAAAAAATCATCATTTTAGGAATGCCCTTAGTTGGGTATGCGTTTATCAGCAGTTTTGCGCTCACTTTTGATAATTGGTTAGTCAATTGGTGGTACGTGGGAGATGCCGAACAGTTTGCTATCTTTCGATATGGCGCACGGGAATTACCCGTAGTATTTGCCTTAGCGAATGCTTTTAGTACGGCTATGTTACCTGATGTATCGGCTAATTTAACCCAGTCCTTAAAAGATATTAAATCAAAATCGAAGCGATTATTCCATATATTATTTCCAATTTCTATCCTCGGATTATTGGTTTCTTATCCGTTGTTTCCGCTGATTTTTAATGAAACTTTTCGTGCAAGTGCTGCAATTTTTAATGTTTATTTATTAATTGTTAGTAGCCGCTTGTTGTTTCCTCATACGATTGTCATTGGCATTGGAGAAGGAAGTTTTATGGCGAAGGTGAGTATTATTGAATTGATTATCAATGTGTTAGCGAGTTTGATTTTTGTGAAATACTACGGATTGGTCGGAATTGCATTTGGAACAGTGATCGCTTATGCTTTTGAGAAAGTCGCGCACGTTTGGTATTTACGCAAGTATCATCAGATCCGCTTTGCGCAATATGTAGATGTGAAATGGTTTTGGGGATATACGCTGATTCTTACATTGACCTATTTTCTGGTAGAAATTTATTTCTCTTAACTCAACTCAACTGACTTTTGAACCTAGAAAATTTTGCATATTTAACCATTCTTGGCATGAAGACGTTTTATTAAACGTCTCTACTTTATTCATTATTCTAATACTGCTTTTTCATGACTGCAAGACTTATCCTTTTTCTTTTTTCTTTATTTAGTTTGAACCTCTACTCCCAAACCTTAACGCCCTTTGAAAAAGACGCACAACGCAATTCGACCCCAACCTACCAAGAAGTCATCAGCTTCTACGAACAACTCGCAGAGCAACATCCACAGCAGTTTAAATTTACGCCCCACGGCGCAACGGACAGTGGATTTCCGTTACATTTGGGCGTATTAAGTTCGGATGGAAATTTCTCACCAACTGCCGATAAATTAACCATTTTCGTTAATAACGCTATCCATCCAGGCGAACCTTGTGGCGTGGATGCAACCATGCTTTTAGTGCGCGATTATTTAGAAAAAAAGGTATTCGATTTAGGTGAAAATATTACGTTAGTTTTTGTACCGTTTTATAATATTGGCGGAGGTTTGAACCGTGGAGGATATAGTCGTGCGAATCAGGAAGGACCGCACGCGCACGGTTTTCGCGGCAATGCTAAAAATCTGGATTTAAACCGTGATTTTATCAAATGTGATTCTCGTAATGCGCAGACATTCAATCAGTTGTATGCAAAATGGCAGCCAGATATTTTTGTTGATAACCATACCTCCAATGGCGCAGACTATCAATATACATTAACTTTAATTCCTACTCAACACAACAAACTCAGCGAACCATTATCAGGCTATTTGCAAAATCGGATGTTACCCTATTTATTTAATGAAATGGCGCAACGGAAATGGGAAATGACCCCTTATGTTTACGCCCGCGAAACGCCTGACGAAGGTATTTATGGTTTCTTAGATTTGCCGCGTTACTCCTCCGGTTATGCCGCGCTACATCATGCTTTATCATTTATGCCCGAAACGCATATGTTGAAACCTTTTGGAGATCGTGTACAGAGCGTCTATGAGTTCATGCAAACGGTGATTCAATTGGCGAAAAAGGAACATGAAACCATTCGAAAAATCCGCGCAGATGCGATCAAAATGGATCGAACTGCTGATAGTTTAGCGATCAATTGGACACTCGACCCCACGTTAGCGGATACAATTCAATTTAAAGGCTATACCGCCAAATATAAACCCAGTGCGGTCAGCGGATTAGATCGATTATATTATGATCGCAATGAGCCATTTACTAAATCAATTCCGCATTTCAATTATTATAAAACGACCGCTAAAGTAGCAGTGCCACGTGCTTATATCATTCCTCAAGCATGGGAAAAAGTGATCGAAAGATTACGCTGGAATGGCGTCGAAATGCAGCAATTAGCAGATTCTATTTCATTAAGCGTAGAACAACAATATATTGAAGATTATGAATCGCGCAAGTCACCTTACGAAGGACATTATTTACATTCTAACGTAACTACCCGTTCCGTAACAAATACAGTTAAGTTTCGTGCAGGCGACTATGTCGTTTTTACCGATCAGTCCTCAATTCGCTACCTCGTAGAAACGCTTGAACCTACTGCGCCCGATAGTTATTTTGCGTGGAATTTCTTTGATGCAATTTTACAGCAAAAAGAATATTTTAGTAGCTACGTTTTTGAAGATACAGCAGCGGAGATGTTAGTGGAAAACCCTGATTTGGCAGCAGCATTAGCTGCCGCAAAACAGCAAGATTCCACTTTGCTGAATAGTGCTCGACAACAATTGGACTTTATTTATAAACGCTCGCCTTACTACGAGCAGACACATCAGTTGTATCCAGTCGCGCGATGGAATGGGGAAAGGGTGTTACCAATGAATAAATGATCTTTAACACACAGAAAAGCGGTTGATATTTCTAAAAATACCAACCGCTTTTTATTATTTTATCGTTACTAAATAGCAGATAATCTAGTTACTACGCACATCTCCGCTACCTGTCACGCGCGATCTTACTTTTGGGTCACCATCATAATAAATGTCGCCGCTGCCTACGATACTTGCATTCAATTCTTCGGAAGCATGGATGCGAATATCTCCACTACCAGTTACCTTCGCTTCACAGTTTTTTGCTTTCAAACGACCAGCATCAATATCACCAGAACCACTAATGCGCATTTCTACTGCACGGGCATTTCCAGCTAGTTCGATATTTCCACTGCCACTTACTTTTACATCTAATGCGCCCGCGTCAACATCCATTTCAATATTTCCACTGCCGCTGACACCTACTTCCATATTATTTCCACTAAAAGTTCCTTTACTATATACATCGCCCGATCCGCTGACGTAAACTTCTTCTAAATTAGCGACTGTGATATACACATCAAATTTTTTCATATTACTAACGCTTTCGGTAAATTTAATTTTCCAAAAACCGTCATTTACATCCGTATTTAATAAATCGATTAAATTTTCTTGTCCTTTGACGACCACCTTTTGTGTACTACCTTTTTCTACATAGACATTTCCAGAAATGGTCAACGCAAAACCATCAAAGCGATCTAAATCAATCGTACGTTCTACGATTGCTCCTTCACCGCGCGTTCCGCCGCCCCACCAACTTTGAGCGAAAGTGAAAGAAGCGGTTAATAATAATGCGAGAGTTAAAAAGAGATTTTTCATAATGACTCAATTTTGTAATTAATGGGTGAATGGTAAAGGCTAAATTTTGAAAATCAACCTTGATTTTAGAGCTAATCAATTACCACTTTCCCGTTTTGATTTGAAATAGTTTATCGTTTTTATAATCAATCAGAATGACAGCGTTAGAATTGAAAGGTTGCACGACACGGAAAATGCCTAACTTTTTATTAAGTTTGTCCAGCAAAAAAAATTACTTCTGTGTAATGATGATACTCAAAAAGTCACTCGTTACTCGTTATCTGTTACCAGTTAAATAATACCAATGATTAAATTAAAAGATTACTCAACTAAGCCACCTAAGAAGGCGAATAAATCAGAACTAAAAGAGCAAACTAAGCGTTATGCGAAACGGATTGGTGAATTGAAGAATTTATTGGTAGCAGAAGGCAAACATAGTTTGCTGGTGGTTTTTCAAGGCATGGATGCGAGTGGGAAAGATGGCGCCGTTAAAAATGTATTTAACTACTGTACCCACAACGATATCAGCGTTCATTCTTTCAAAAAACCAACAGAGGAAGAAATGCGTCATGATTTTTTATGGCGCGTACATAAACAAGTGCCAGGAAAAGGCGAAATCAAAATTTTTAATCGTTCGCATTACGAAGAAGTATTGATTCAGCGGGTACGCGGATGGATCAATAAAGAACAGGTAGATTTGCGTTTTGACTCTATTAACGCTTTTGAAAAAACCTTGCAATACGATGCGAATACTGTGATTTTAAAATTCTACCTGCACCTCAGTTACGACCAACAAGAATTAGAATTGCAGGAACGTATTGATGAACGGGAGAAAAATTTTAAATATAATCCTGGAGATTGGGAGGAACGCAAACTGTGGAAAAAATATATGGTGGCTTACGAGGATGTATTGAACCGTAGTGATATTCCTTGGACTATTACGCCCGTTGATAGCCGTTGGTATCGCGACTATATCGTTTCCAAAACAATTTGCGAAGCACTAGAAGCATTAGATATGCAGTGGCCGCCACTAGAGAAGTAGGTTGATTAAGTTGACTGTTTATTGTGTTAACTGGATCAAACCAATAGACATATTAATTAAGTAAGAGGTCAGAAGTCAGATCGATAAATCTGTCAGAAGCCAGACTTTGCAATACGTTGGTTATCAGTTACTTGTGGTTAATTTTACGTTTTTGATCAGCAATTCTTAGTGTAAGATGTTTACCTTTACTAAACTTTCTTTTGCCAAAGATTCTCAGCTAAAATTATAGCATTTATAACATTTTGAACTGGTAAGTTTAGTAAACGTAATTCGTGCATATTTTACACAAAGAACTGCTGGTTTTTGATCGACTATATTTATTTCTGTCCTTTTACTTAAGATAAACTAATCCAATGGAAAAAGTAAGAATTGATAAATGGTTATGGGCAGTTCGTATATTTAAATCGCGGACAATGGCAACGGATGCCTGCAAGTCAAGTAAAATAAAAATTAATGAAGTCAATGTCAAGCCTTCCTATCTGGTACAGCGAGATGAAATCGTACAGGTGAAAAAAAACGGGTTTGATTTGACGTTTAAAGTCATAGATTTATTAGAAAAAAGAGTAGGTGCGCCTATAGCGGTTAAGTGCTATGAAGATTTGACTCCTGCGGAAGAATTGAATAAATATCAAAATTGGTTTGTTGGTAAATCATCACCCGAACGCCGTGAGAAAGGTGCAGGAAGACCGACTAAACGCGACCGTAGAAAAATCGATCGCTTTAAGGATGTTTAATTGTTGAGCCGTTCTAACATATTCGTATTCAATGTTTTATAGGCAACCATCAAACAATTTAACCATCAAACAATTTTGCTTTCCTACTTACCATAAATTACTTT
>JBGCES010000779.1:0-3934 GCA_045106545.1 Saprospiraceae bacterium | reverse complement strand
TGACCCGTAATGCCTATTTATGGAATTTTGTTAATTTCTAATAAAAGTAGGAAAATAGTGTAAGCTAGTTGATTGGAATAGTAACTAAGGAAGGTAATTAATTCATAAATTGAAGTAATTATCTTAAACCAACTACTTCTTATAAAATTGTTGCAAAAGTACAACATCAAAACGAATTGAGTGCAAAAAGGATGAAATTCCTGAATAAAATACAGCTAAATTTTACATTTTTGTTATAAAATCGACCGATTACTCACTATATCAGCCCTTATCTTTTTTTTAATTATATAAGATGCTCTTGAAATAAAATATCTCATCTATCTTTACCCGAGAACGAACAATCAACTTAATCATGGAGGAAACAAATGCTCAACCCAATAAATCTTTTCGTAGTGCCTTACTACAACGCTTAATGACTGCTATTCTTTTCGTTGTCATTATGATTGGCGGTTTGTATGGCGGTCGCTATTCTTTTGTTGCATTATTCGGATTGATTACCCTATTATCCTTATGGGAATATTTAAGTTTAGTATTAGAACGCTATACTGTACGTGACCGTATTCGGATGTTGCTAGGATTAGGATTTGGTATGACTCCTTATATACTATCCGTTGTCTTACAGCTTAATTTAATTAAATACGGTGCAGATAATTATATCATCCTCACCTCTATTTTGTTTTTTCCATTTGTTTTTCTTGCGTTCGTTTATGAATTATTTAGCGAATCTAAGCAACCATTTGTGAATATTGGATTAGTTGTCCTTGGTATGGTGTATATTGGTGCTCCGTTCGCTCTTTTAGGATTTATCGCCTTTGATGGCGATACATTTTATGCCAACACTGTTTTTGGATTACTACTAATGACATGGGCAAATGATACTGGTGGATATATCGTTGGTTCGCAATTTGGTAAACATAAACCAATGCCTCGTATTTCGCCTAAGAAGACTTGGGAAGGATACGGTGGCGGCGTTGCGATCACTTTAATTATAAGTGTAATTTTAGGATATATTTTTGCAGGTAAAGAGAACCTAAGTTTGATCAATTGGGTAACATTAGGAATAATTGTGGCCGTTTTTGGTTCGATTGGCGACTTAGTTGAATCCATGCTCAAACGCAGTGTTAAAACTAAAGACTCCGGAAATATTTTACCAGGTCATGGAGGAATATTAGATCGATTTGATGCTTTCATTTTTTTACTCCCCTTCGCAGCCGCATATCTGCTATATGTACGTGGGTGAAGCTGTTAATTAATGATTAAGATCACGTAACTTTGACGACTTTTTGGGTAGTTTTGACGAGATTTGCCAACATCTTGCTTCAACTTTTGTTCTACCTATAATCTAGAAATCGGATAAAAGCATTAGTCACAGCACATTATCAAAGATAAACGTAAAGATATATCAGTGATCTACTTCCCTATATGAAGTTATATTACTTGGAAAGCACCTATTTTATATAAACTATTCCTCTTTAATTGCACAAATAAATAGGGTTTCCGATAAAAACAAAACCTAATTATGAAATTGAAAATTCACCGTGAAGGTCGCCGTATTTTGACGGGCTTAGCACTTTTATTGGGCATTATTAACCTACTTGTTTTTTACTTTTTTCCCAATAGCTTACAAGTCTCTGGTGTCATTTCACTAATATTCTTTTTAGCTATTCTGCAATTTTTTCGCAATCCCACTCGTGAAATTACGCTAACCGATGATAATGTGGTATATGCTCCAGCAGATGGTAAAATTGTTGTAATCGAAGAAACCAACGAAACAGAATATTTCAATGCTAAACGCTTACAAGTTTCGATTTTCATGTCACCTACAAATGTACATGTGAATCGTAATCCGATAAGTGGTACTGTGAATTATTTTAAATATCATCCTGGTCGATATTTAGTTGCTTGGCATCCCAAATCTAGTACCGAAAACGAACGTACAACCACCGTTATCGATACTGGAGAAGCAGAAATTATGATGCGACAAATTGCCGGAGCTATGGCAAAGCGGATTGTTAATTATCTAGAAGTAGGTGATGAAGTAGAACAAGGTACTGATATGGGATTCATCAAATTTGGCTCGCGGGTAGATCTATTCTTACCTTTGGATGCTAAAATTGAAGTAGAAATGGGTCAAAAAGTAAAAGGAAATAAAACTGTGATAGCAAGATTAACATAAGTAAGAATCTAAGTTTGATTCTCTAAAAATAGGAAGTATCGTAAGGTATTTCCTATTTTTTTTGCTTATTTTTAAACATAGCACTGATAATTTCATTAAAAGATTGACAACCTTATATACTTATAGTATTTTTGACACTAACACATTTTGGTTCTTTGAAAGAACATATTTTTTTTAAGTAAAACTATTGCTGACTGCTGCAACGGAAAGCAATATCATTTCGTATTTCCGAAGTGAAATAATAAAACGATTCGCATGGCTCATTTATCTGCCTTACAACGAACAACAATTTTAAACAAATTACAAACCGATACCTACGACCTTACTGTCATCGGTGGTGGAATCACAGGCGCGGGTATTGCGCTCGATGCAGCTTCTCGCGGCATGAAAGTCGCATTAATTGAAATGCGTGATTTTGCCTCAGGGACAAGTAGTAAATCGACTAAACTCATTCATGGTGGGTTACGCTACTTAGCGCAGTTTGATATTGCGCTAGTGAGAGAAGTCGGACGTGAAAGAGCCATTGTCCACCGCATAGCTCCACATTTAGTTTTAGCTAAAAAAATGTTGATGCCGCTCGTAGAAGGCGGTACTTACGGAAAGTTAAGTACTTCTTTTGGTTTGAAAGTTTATGATTTTCTTGCAGAAGTAAAAGGCGATGATCGCCGTAAAATGCTTTCTAAAGAAGAGACCTTACAAAAAGAGCCGATGCTACGCGAAGATATTCTGGCAGGTTCTGGTTTCTATGCGGAATATCGCACCGACGATGCACGGTTGACAATGGAGAATATCAAAACAGCGGCTAAACATGGCGCAATTTGTATCAATTATGTAAAAGCAGAGGAGTTCGTTTATACCGATGGAAAAGTTAGCGGTATCAAATGTAAAGATTTACACGATAATACTGATTTACAAATCAATTCTAAAGTAATTGTAAGTGCGGCGGGACCGTGGGTAGATGGCTTGCGCAGCAAGGATAAATCACTTACCGGTAAGCATTTATTCTTATCTAAAGGTGTACATATTGTCGTTCCACGTGAGCGTTTTCCATTAAATTATACCACTTATTTTGATGTACCTGGCGGGCGGATGATTTTTGCCGTTCCGCGTCAGCGTTCCACTTATATCGGTACGACGGATACGCCCTACGATGGCGATAAGAATCGTATCCTAACTAATTTAGAAGATGTGGAGTATTTACTGAAAGGAGTCAATTCGATGTTTCCTGATTTAAACTTAACCCTCGAAGATGTGGAATCCAGCTGGGCAGGTTTACGTCCTTTAATTCACGAAGAAGGGAAATCGGCTACAGAGATGTCGCGAAAAGATGAAATCTTTGAATCAGATACGGGTTTGATTTCTATTGCGGGTGGAAAATTGACAGGTTACCGCAAAATGGCAGAACGTATTTTGGATCGTGTTTCTAAACGATTTAAAGAAGACTACGACCAGTCGTTCCCAGATACTGATACAGCTAAAATAATTTTGACAGGTGGTCCTTTTGCAAATAAAGAAGCGGTAGGAGATTACACTAAAGAAGTACGTGCGCGTTTGCCGCAAGATCTACCTGCTTATGTAGCTGATTATTTGGTAGCAAATTATGGGCGACAGACCGATACTTTAATTGAAAAAATGGCAGATTTTGCTTCGGATAATTCTGAGACAGCATTAGCACGGACAGAATTATATTTTACCATTCATAACGAATTGGTACATACACCATTGGACTTTTTCAATCGCCGTACGGGACGTTTGTAT
>JBGCES010000778.1:0-6948 GCA_045106545.1 Saprospiraceae bacterium | reverse complement strand
GGAGAAAAATAAGTTTTTGGAATGTAGGTTTGTAATAAATAGCATCCGTAATATATGCGTCATCACACCTTCGCCACCCAAATTATCGCAATGAGTCAAGCCGACCTAGCCCTCCGCGATCAGCTTCTCCAAAAAAGCGAACTAAATGAAGGCTATCATCCCAAAATGGAAGAAATGCACTTGCAACATGCGAATAAACTTAATGATATAATTGATGAAATCGGCTATCCCACTATCGACAAAGTCGGTCGTGAAGCCAACGAAGCAGCGTGGCTAATTATTCAGCATGCCATCAGCCATCCTGATTTTATGAAAAAATCGTTAGCCATGCTAGAAATTGCGGTAAAAGCAGAACAAGCCGACCCCATCCAACTCGCTTATTTGAGCGATCGTATCGCTGTTTTTTCGGATCAACCACAACGCTACGGAACGCAATTCGATTGGGATGAAAACGGCGAATTAAGTCCACAAGCTTATGATGATTTAACGAAAGTAAATCATCGTCGAAAAGCGATTGGTTGGAACACCTTGGAGGAGCAAACTGAACTTATCCGACAGCGGACAAAACAGGAAAATCAATCCCCACCAGCAGATTTCGCACAAAGGAAGATGGATTACCATCAGTGGCGAAAAAAAGTAGGCTGGATTTGATATTATTTTTAATGAAAATTTAGGCTTGTACAAAGTTTTGCAAAAGACACAGTTTTTGACGCAGATAAACGCAGATTTTTATGATTCAAGTAGGTCTTATGTCACTCACAGCTCGCTCCGCAGTATTGCGGAGACCCGCTTGAATCATAACTTGTTCCGTAGCATTACGGAAAAAATCATAAAGAATCAGCGTCAAATAAAAACTTTATACAGTCCTAATAAAAATTCACTTATTCCGCCAACCATTCCCTGAGATAGTTGTCATAGCAATAGAAACATCACACTAAATATCGATTATCCAAAACAGCTTTAGTGTATTATACAAGTGTCAAAAAGACACTCGTATGGGCTGTCAATTATTGGCAGTACTATTTTTTCATTTAAATTTATAACATGAACAAAACCAATGTTTTTTTATCCATCTTGATGATGGCAATGGTATTCTTTTCGGCTTGTGGAAATGTTAATGAGCAACAAGAAATGGCTAAGGCTTCAGCGACGGAACAACCAGTGGAGAAAACCGTTGGATTAGTAGAAGATGTATTGACCAAAGAGGAACAAGATGCGCTTACGCCAGATATGGTTATCCAATCACTGAAGGAGGGAAACGAACGATTTATGCGCAATGACCTAACGGCGCGTGATCATTCGCAGCAAGTGCGCAAAAGCGTCAAAGCGCAATACCCCAAAGCAATCGTGTTGTCCTGCGTAGATAGCCGCGTACCAGTCGAAGATGTTTTTGACCGTGGGATTGGTGATGTATTCGTTGCCCGCGTAGCGGGTAATTTCGTCAATGAAGATATTTTGGGCAGTATGGAATTTGCTTGTAAAGTATCAGGCTCAAAGCTAGTATTAGTATTAGGTCACGAGCATTGCGGTGCGGTAAAAGCAGCGGTGGACGATGTGAAACTAGGTAACATTACACCGATGTTAACCAAGATTCGACCTGCGGTAGAAATGGTTGAATACGAAGGAGACCGCTCGTCCAAAAATCAGGAATTCGTACACCTAGCAAGCGAAAGTAACATTCGCAACACGATTAATAAAATCCGTACAGACAGTCCAATTTTAAAAGAAATGGAAGACAATGGCGAGATTAAAATCGTCGGTGCATTGTATGACATGGACGATGGTAGTGTCGATTTATTAGATTAAAAAATTCCCTCCCCCCCTCGGACTAACGTTTGGCTGATCGTCGATTTTTTTTGACGGTCAGCCATTTTTTTTGTATAATTATTTTATACAAACGATAACGATTTTCAATAGAATATGAAATTAAAGAAACGATTCTTATTACTTCTATTCAGTTCACTAATGTACTTTTTGCAGGCACAAAAGCCTGATTCACTTTTAGCCAAATTCGAGCCGCCAACTGGTAAGTGCCTGATGTTTATCGGTCAGAATCTAGGCGCGACGGGTGGTTTGGACAACTATAACAATGGCTATTGTGATTTTTTTGCTACACCTGCTGGGGTAACGGTTTATACCAATTTATCTCCTGGCGATGAATCTTTTGGTTATTATAATCAAGGATTAGACGGCTTAGAAACAAAGGCAAATTGGGGTGCGGGCGATTGTTGGGCGCAAGCGTATTTAATGGATTCTACCTATGCGAATAGCATGATCGCAATTGGTCTGTCGATGGTCAATCACGAAAAACAGATTGCGAAAGGAGCACATGATGATCTGATTAAGGAGCTAGGAGATTGGATTAAAGCTACTAAACGCCCCGTTTTTCTGCGAATTGGTTACGAATTTGATGGCTGGGATTGGAATCATTATCAACGAAAAAATTATTTAAAAGCTTGGCAACGCATCCACTCTATCTTTGAAAAGATGCAAGTCGATAATGTCGCCTTGGTTTGGCAATCGAAGGGTTGGGGATCTGACCAGTCCGTTTTAGAAAAATGGTATCCAGGCGATGATCTGGTCGATTGGTGTGCTTACTCCTACTTTGGTAATCCCGATACCGAAATGCTCACTTTTGCTCGCAGCCATCACAAACCCGTTTTTATTGCCGAAGCGAGTCCTGTCCGCCAAATCGATAATTTATATTTTGATACGGATTTAAAAAAAGAGAAAATAGCTAAAATGGTTTGGGAAAGTTGGTTTGTTCCGTTTATTAATACGCTGCACGAAAATCAAGATGTGATTAAAGCTTTTAGCTACATCAACGTCAACTGGTCAGCTCAGCCGATGTGGATTAATAATCCTACGTTTCAGCAAGTAGATGCTAGAATTCAAGTCAGTGATTATATTTCCAAAAAATGGAAAAAAGAAATGGCGCAGCCGAGGTATTTAAAATCTGATGAGTAAGTGAAAGGACAGAAAAGAGACCGATAAATCTGACAGAAGACAGACTGCTCAATGCGTT
Organism: Saprospiraceae bacterium; assembly: GCA_045106545.1. Classification (GTDB taxonomy): domain Bacteria; phylum Bacteroidota; class Bacteroidia; order Chitinophagales; family Saprospiraceae; genus JBGCES01. The sequence goes on along the minus strand of JBGCES010000778.1, from coordinate 3,923 downwards.
GAAAATCAATCATCTGTGTGCATTTTTATTCTCTAAATTAAATTTACTTATTTCTGTCCAGCTGCTTAGCTTATTTCAATAGCTATCACTAAAATATGTATGGGACATCATCTCAACCAAATTCAAATCAGCATTTCCTGATTTTAAGATCACGACTTATGCGGAAGGGATAAAGAATATTCTTAAAGATTAGGAGATAGAGGAAGGGGAGTAGGTTTTACAAAAAAAGCACTCCCATGCCTAAATGGAAGCGCCCAAAATAATGTATGAAACTTACTAATTAATTTACCCGCTGCAATACATCCGTCGCGCCCGAATTACGCGATTGCTTCACTTGCTTGCCACCAAACTTATGCGTATAAGAAAGCCGTACAATACTGCCTTCAAAATCATAATTCCAATCAAAAAAGACTTGTTGTTCTGCTAAATCGCTAACCAAGCCAAAGAAAGAACCCGAGTTGAAAATATCCGTCCACGATAAGCCCAATGTGCCATTTTTAAACTTCTTTTGCACGCCAAAATTAAGCGTAGTTTGGGCTCGCACATACATATTTCCGTGATAAGATTTGGAAGCCCATTTGCCACTCAGTTCGAGCGACCAATCTTTGGGTAATTGAAAATTTTGATTCACATCTACCGTAAAAAATGGATGACTTTCGATGATATTTGCTTCCGCAAAAATGGTCTGGTCGCTCCGCCAGAAATTGCCGAAATTATAATTAGAACCCCAGAATTTGGTGAATTTAATCGGAAATCCGACGTTCAATCCTACTTGTTGCCGATGATCGACATTATCGGTTACCAATAACAATAAATACGATTCCTGATCGAACACAAGCGTTGAAGCCAGCGGATTGTCGTCGGTCGCATAACTCAATGACACAAAGAGTGATTGGTGATTCAAAGTCGCTTCCACGGTGCGATTGATATTGGGCAAAACTTGAACATTGCCCGTCAGTACCGTATAAGGATTGATAAAGAAAAATGAAGGCACTAGAAACTGAAAACTCGGTCGCGAAATCCGTTCGCGATACGCAAGGGTCAGCCGGCTCACATCCGTGAAATTGCGCGTAATACTCAGCGATGGAAAAAGCCGTCCTAATTGCCGATTCACGTCATTGCGCTCTGCCGTCAAAGCCAAGTCGGAATATTCATAACGTAAGCCGCCGACAAACGAAAATTTATCACCCAAATTTCCATCAACCGATAGATACGCCGCATAAATTTGTTCCGCTAAATCAACCTGATCGGTGAAAATATTCTCTGCTACTGTTGCGCCATTTTTATCAAAAAAAGCCGTTCGATTTTGCACATTTGCCAATGACATTTTAACGCCCGTTTCGAAGTTGATTTGCTCTCCCACTTTCCCTTTATAATCCAGGCGTGCCACATGAAAATCAAAAGGTGTTTCCTTATTGGTACTAAAATTAGACTGACTATCCAATTCGCCATTCGCTGCAAAGTTTTGTAGCTGATAACTCGCTGGATTCACCATATTAAAATACAAATAATCGTAGTCTGCCGAGAGCGAATGACCATTTTTTAATCGCTGTTGCAAATGTGTACTGAGGTGATATTGTTGATAGGTATTGGTTTCATTGGCAGTGAGAAAGTCATTGTTTATGGATGAAAGATCGCCTTCGTAATCAGTATTTGTTTCTGCCGCCAGTGCCCATCTCCGCCGCGCATACGCACCAAAAATATCAATCGTAGTATTGGGTGATAACACATAACCTAAGCCAATTTTCCCATTATAATTACCTAAATAAGCAGGTCTGATACTCCGCTGATCCGTCGCGAGCAAGCCATCAGTAAACGGAATTGAGGTCTTAATTTCTGAATTTTGAAAGGTATAATCCTGCGTCGTCGAACCATCGGCGTAGAGATTCAATTTACCCATTTTGTAATTGATGGTTGCCGTCCCGCCGTACTTTCCCCGCTCACCGTAACCACCAAAAATACTCGCGTTGCCCGTGATGCCATCCGCTTCATAATTTTTAATCACAATATTGATAATTCCGCCCGTTCCGTCGGCATCATAACTAGCTGGCGGATTATTAATTAATTCGAGCAATTCGATATTTGCCGCTGGAATGGAAGATAGGTATTGCATCAAGTCCGTTCCTTGCAGCCGCGCGCGTTTTTCGTTGATAAAAACCACTACGTCCGCACGCCCCAAGAGTGAAATATTTCCATTCATCTGATCCAACTGCACCGAAGGCGATTTCGCAAGTAATTCGAGCGCATTTCCACCCGCCGCTGTGGGTAAACTTCCCACGTTAACCACCGTTCGATCCGCTCTGCGCTCGTAGGCGACTTTCTGCGCTGTAACGACGACATCTGCAAGCTCAACCAAATTAGTAGTTAAAGAAATCGAGTTCAAATTTAAATCCGCACTCAACGAAATTACTTGCTCATAATCGGCAAAACCAATCGCGGAAACCGTCAATTTGTAATCACCTGCCGCGACATTTTTCAAGTAAAATTGCCCCTCCGCATCTGCGACTTCTCCTTTGACAAATTCTGCCTCGTTAGATAATAAAATCACATTAGCAAACGCGATATTTGCTTGCTGTTCATCCTGAATAAGACCTTCAATTTGAAATTGCGCGAAAGCGAAATGACTACCGATAAAAAGGAAGAAAAGTAAAGAAATTAACCGCATTAGAAATTTGTTTTTAGGTGAAAAAATGATTTTTGCCTCGAACAACACCCTAAACCTAAAGCATGAATTAATAAGAATTTAGCAAAAAGGACGAACGGCTAATTTTTCTTTTTAGAAAGCAAAAAAGACTTAAAAAAGCATTACCAACTTTGATTTTTGTCCTTCGTCCTTTTAACTGGTCGTTCGTCCTTTTTTAAATAGCAAAAGCCACAAAGAGCAGTAAGAAAAACTAAAAAGGTATATCTTTATTCGATGAACATTTTGAAAAAATACGATAGTTGGACTTGGGAGCGATGGAGTCGTCACGCGCTCTATTGGGCTGCGTGGAGCGTATTTTTTATTACCGTCAATAGCTTGATTGATGATATGCACACCGTAGGGCAATGGGCAGCCTTTGAGTGTGCGGTATTACCCATCAAAATAGCTTCGACTTATTTGATTGCTTACGGACTGATGCCGCGTTTTTTGTATAAAAAGCAATATGGGACATTCTTTGCCGCTATGATCGGAGTCGCAGCTCTTTTCTCGGTCTTACTTTTTATCAATTATGCCTATTTGGTACAACCAATTATTCTAGGCATTACAGAACCTTATTACGTCGGTAAATACGTTTATAAAGGCGTAGAATTAGTTTATATCGCGTCGCTGGTGATGGCAGTTAAGTTCTTCCAAAACTACCTCCACGAACAACAGCGCAATCAAATTCTCGCACAGCAAAAAGTAGAAGCCGAACTGAAATACCTCAAAAACCAAATTCAACCGCACTTCCTGTTCAATACGCTCAACAACATCTACGGAATGGTACTTTCCAACGATAAAAATGCAGGAGATTACATCGTCAAATTATCGGAATTATTGAGTTATATGCTTTACGATAGTAATACGGAGACGATTGCCTTGACGAAAGAAGTGGAAATGCTGGATACATTTATTGAATTGGAACGCCTCCGTTATGAACGTAAATTGGATTTTGAATATGAAAAAACAAACCTGTCACCTGTCTTGAAAATTGCGCCTTTATTGCTGATTCCTTTAGTCGAAAATGCGTTTAAACATGGCCCCGCGAAGGAAGATGGACAATCGTTTATTGATATTCAATTAGAAACCCAACATGATATTTTTTACTTTTCGGTAGAAAATTCCTATTCCAATCAAGCTGATTTGACTAATATTCAATCAGGAATTGGTTTGGAAAATATCCGTAAGCGATTGGAATTGTTGTATCCGAATAACCATACGCTGAGTATTGAAAAAGGAG
>JBGCES010000777.1:0-5965 GCA_045106545.1 Saprospiraceae bacterium | reverse complement strand
CGCGGTGATGGAGATATTGGATGATAGTGGAAGAAGCATCCAACAGCGTTCGCTCAATTTGCAAAAAGGGTTGAATCAATTTCAGCCTTCGATTGATGATTTAGCGGTTGGTACTTATATCGTACGTATCACGACGAAAGATCGAGAATGGGTGAAGCAGTTTGTTAAGATTTAGATTAGTAAGTAGGTTGACAGATTTAAGACGTTAGACGTTAGATATTTGATTATCAATTCTTTATCTAACGTCTATCTACTTAACTTAACCTCCCTAAAATAAAAGCAGCCGTTTGCTAATTAAAGCAGACGGCTGTTTTTCTATCGAAAAATGTAATATTTTGACTGATTATTTTTCCATCATTTTAGGTTTGAAAGTAATCATCATCCAAGCCCAATTGTTTAATTTTTGGTTCCCAGGACGTAGTTCCAATAAGGTATCAGTACCAAATAACTGAGAGTAACCAATGTGGTAAGTAACCGTCGGAGCTAGTTTTACTACGTAAACCAAGTCCAATTCTGTTCCCATTGATTTATTCAATGCGCCACCTTCTGCATCCAATTGTTCAGAACCCGTCATGAATTGGTGTGCGTTGGCGATTAGTGCACCTTTTTTCAACTTGAATTTAGTTTTCAAGAACATATCCATTACCCCTACATTACCATTAGCAGGTCCAACAAAGAAATAATCCATTAGACCGTTGTGTGCGTGGTTGGTGCCGTAATCAGGGCTGAAATTAGTAATATCAGTAGAAGTGTCCGCGTCATCCTTTCCTGAGATGTATTCCACACCTAAAGTTAATGGCGTCACTTTCGTTTTGAAAGTAGCTCTTACGCCTGCCAATAAAGCATTAACGTTATTCTGACCTAATTTACCTGTTTGGTAATAGAAATCACCAGCTAAAGATATTTTTTCGCTGACGTTTTTGCTCGCGATCAGTCCGAAAGTTTGTTTGCTTGAACTAGTAGAATCTGGATTCTGATTTACGGCATTCAAAGCGAGTAAAGATACTTTACCACCTTCAAAACCTTTGTTGAACCAAGCATACTGAAGTGCTTTATAATTTCCTCCAACCGAGTAGAAGTTAGCACCTACACTTTGAAGAAAAGCTTGTTCTGGTACATCATCATCTTGATTGTAAGCAAAACCAGCATGGAATTTCGTTTTCTTTTCTTTGTCTTCATACATCAACAATAATGCATCATGACGACGACCTTGCTGTGCCCATTCTAAACCACCTAAAAAGCGTTGGTTATCGTAGGAAATGATTTGACGACCAGCTTTAACCGAGAATTTTTTGGTCACGAAATACTGACCCCATGCTTCACTCAAGAAGGTGTTACCATCTTCTTGCTTGAAAATTTGGGGAACTTCCCCCCAAAATCTAACGTCTTGTAAGGACAAACGAAATTTGTACTTTTCGTCTTTAAAATCCATATAGATGCGGCTCCGCTGTTCGGTAAAGAAAGCAGCATCTTTACCTTCGGAAGTAGGCGTTTTAAATCCATTCCGAAACTCAGAACGAGGTCTTACTTCTGCACTTAAAGTAAACTGTGCATTCATGTCCGTATTGAAAATCAATAGGCAAAGTAATAACGGAAAGAATTTTATAGTGTAACTAGTTTTTATCATAATTTAACTTTTAGGGGAGGTAGGTTGGAAGTTGCATTCCGTACTAAATTAATAATCAAATTATTAGGCTAAAGGTGCTTATAAACTAAGAAAAAGTACTTTGACAAACCATTCAAGTTATCAAAGTACTTCATCTATCATTGAGGTTTAATTACCTACATTATCAGCACTACCTAAATCGTCATCGACTGCCAATTTAGCGTATTGTTTCGTAATGTTATTTAATTGTATTAGCATGGCTTTGGTGGCGTCTGTAATCAAAGATGGTTTATTGGTGTCGCTAAACTTTTTTTGTACAAATTCCCAATTTTCAGCAGTCTCACCCAATTCTTTTTTAATTTGAGGTGTGTTAATCTCCGTAGCTAAAAGTGTACTAAGTCCATCAGCTAATTCTTCATTCACGTTTTCAAATTCATCGTTGATTGCCTTGCTTGGCAACCCCCAATAAAGCGATAAATAAAGCATTTCCATTCTTTGCGATAGCATAGCTTGCTTTCCTGATAAATTAACTAAGCGCGCCTTTTCTGTTTGAGCTTGTTCTACCAAAAGATCCAATAAACCATTGTATTCTTTTACAACTTTACCAGACATTCTAAATAAAACAGTTCCCATAATTTTATTAGGTTGCGATAGCAATTTAAGACTATAGACTCTCCAAGAAGCTTGTGCTTTTTCAATGGCAGCTTCTACTTCTTCGTTAGGTGTAAAGTCGAGCAATTCGATCATGTATTCTTCGAATTGTGCTACGGATGAATCCATTTCATCTTTAGCAATAGCAGTCTCTACCCCCGAACCGAGTCTTAAATAGCAGTTCAACATTTTTTGGGTGAGCATCCTTTGGTGACTAGCTTTATCGATGGCATCGACAATAGTCATTTCTTGTGCTTGAATAAAGCCGCAAGACAAAAGGATGAATAAGTACGAAAAAATATATTTAAACATAAGTGTAAGTATTTGTAAGATTCAATCAATGTGTATTTAGGATCTAGATGTTTCGATAGGTTGGTAACTAAGAATTTCTAAAAAAAAGAGAAATTGTTTAACTGTTTGTATGATTTAATTTACTCGCTATCAATAAGTTGAATAAGGTAATGCACGATAAACAGCTAAACAATTTTATATTATACTTCAGTCAAAAATAATCTATTGAAAAACTCAAAGATGAAGTTGTTTTTGACCAAAGCTAAACGACTTACTTAGATGCTACTTCAGATCTCTTATCGAGTACTTTAGCGTACATTCCAGTAATGTTATTCATCTTTTTCAACATAGAGTTAGCTGTTACGGTAACTACAGATGGCATCAAACGACCTTTTTTTACATCGAAAGTCATTTTAGAGAAGTCCCACTGAGAACCCACTTTAGCTAATGCTTTAGTGATTTCCGCAGTGTTTAATTCAGAAGCAGATAATGTAATTAGAGCTTCTTCAAATTCGTTTTTAGACTTTTGGAATGCTTTAAAGATTTCAGAATTCGGTACTTCCCAAGCATAAGCCAAGTACAACATAGCGATACGCTGAGAAAGCATCCGCTGACGTCCAGAAGTGTTTACCAAAGTAGCAGCTTTAGTATTAGCATGCTCTTCTAATGCAATAACTACGTCGTTACATTTTTTTAGTAAGTTGGTACTTTCATCTACTAGTGAAGCTGCTTTATTTACATCAGGTGTATCCAAAACTTTCACACGGAAAGGCACCCAAAGTTCATAAACATCACCTAGCGCTTTGCCTACCTTTGAGGAAGGCGAAAAGTCTTCTAACTCCAAAAATTGTTGTTCAAATAAAGACAATGATTCGTCTAATTCTTGACCTGCTGCTTCTGTTTTGATGTTAGAACCTAACATCATGTAACATTTTGCCATTTTTTGACTTAACATCCGTTGGCGTCCAGCTTTATCGATCGCCTCACCGATGGTTATGTCTTGTGCTTCAGTTTGACCAGAGAATAAAAGAAAGGTCATTGCTAGTAAAAATAAGTTCAGTGATTTCATAATTTTCATTGAAGTGGTTAAAAAGATAATCTATGAGTTTAGATCTTGGGAGGGTAATTGATACTCGATTTATCGAGTAATCATCAATTTATGTTAAGAAATATATGGCGTAGCGAAATATTACAATTGCGTAACCATAATGGTGAATGAATGCTTTTTTTGAGAGGGTAAATTTTTAGATCTATTTAGTAGGAGGAAAAGGAGTAATTGGACGAGATATAAGCTAAGCAAGCAAAAAACGCCGTAGGTGGGTAATTAGATCTGATAAAGGAGGGAAAATGGTCTGCCGAGAAGTAAATTATACCAGGAAAACGCGTCACAAACAAGTAAAAACATATCCTGTTGTTATAACCTGTTAGCGCAAAAATAATTGAAAATATCGTGCCAGTAAATTTGCTAAATTTACAAGGATCGTTATGCTTGTGTTAAATCAATAATAACGAAATGTTATCAACTACTTAGTGGTGATTTTGAAGTTAAAAATAGATTGTTATATTTTTTAAAAAACAAATATTTTATCATTCTGTATGCTGCTTTAATATGGTACGTATTGAAAACATCATGCCAGTAGAATTGCTAGTATTAACGGAATGCGAAAAAGACTACCGTATCTAAATCAAAAGCCTCCGTTATGGTATTATTTAACCCGCTTTACGCGTTAAATATCAGAGAATATGAAAAACCTAATCTTCTTAATTGCATTATTCACTATTGGTTGTCAAAATGAATCTACCTATCAAGAGCAGGAATTATTAGGCGATTGGAATGCCGTATCGTGGAAAGATGTGACGAATCAGAAAACAATAGACGCGAAAGTCAGTTTCAACTTTACAGCAGACAATGCCTACATCGGGAATTATGGAAATTCATCCGAAAAGGGGAAATATTGGATAGCAGGAGATAACTTGCATACGATAGAAGATGGGAAAGCCGAGAAGAAAGTGAAGATCAAAAAACTAGCAAACGATACCTTAATTTTTGAAATGAATAGAGTAGGAACGATTGAAGAAATGGTCTTAATCAGAAATTAGGTATGTACGAAGTATCTTTTTAAATATTCAAATAAAAATGCAAAAGAACAATCCACTCCACGGCATTAGACTAGTCGATATCTTAGAATTTTTAGTGGAAAGATATGGCTGGGAAGAATTAGGCGAACGGATTAATATTCGTTGTTTCACTAACAACCCATCCGTCAAATCCAGTCTTAAATTTCTCAGAAAAACCCCTTGGGCGCGGGCTAAGGTAGAGGAGTTGTACTTGGAGTCTTTTTGAGATAGAATAACAATCAAATACATTAAAGAATACATGATTAATTTAAACATATAGGCACATAGGTTATTGATAATCAATTGCTTAAGCTATGTGCCTATGTGTTTAATCTATTCCATTCATTGCGGCTCGCCGCATTGCGCATCTATTTCTCCAACACATCTTCCAACTGCTCTAATTCCCCATCTATATCCGTCGGAATATCTAAACCCAAAATCTCGCACATCAGCGGATAGATATGAATATTTTTCACGGAAGGCGTGACGTAGCCATTTTTAAAAGCGGGGCCATTGGCGTAGAAGATGCCGTGCATTTCTTTGAGTTCAGGATCGAAGCCGTGGTGCCCAAAAACCTTTTGCCCCGATGTTTTCTTATAACCGATGTAGCGAATTTCGTTGAAATAATAACCCGCGTCGGGTATGACTTGCAGCGCACCCCAATTTTTGTTGGTGGGTTGATATTCAAAGAATGGCGTATCTGCCGTTTTATACACTTTGAATCGATCTTCTTTAGTTTTCAAATAGGCATAAATGGAATCAACGGAAATTCCCTCCTGCGGATGAATACTCGCAATCGTACCATTATTGACCACCGAATACCACTCGTCTTTGTGTAGCTTCTCGACGGGAATATATTTCTCCAATGGCACTTCCAACATCCCGTGATCGGAAACAAAAATCGTATTGACGGGCAACCCTGTAGCAGCGATACCTTTCAGCAGTTTTCCCAACTGCTCGTCCAATGCGAATAACACCTCTTTTATCTTTTCGTCATTATTGGGCCCAACGCGATGCCCAATATCATCCAAATCTGAAAAATACATGGTAATCATATGCGGTCGCGTTTTTTCGGGTAAAGCTAACCAGTCCAATGCTTGTGCCACGCGCGTTTCACTCGCAACGCTTTTATCAAATTTGTAATAATAGGTCGGATATTGCCCCTGAATATTCGCTTCCGAACCCACAAAAAAGTAACTTGCCGTACACATCCCCGCATTTGCCGCCTGAATCCAAATGGGCGTTCCACTATAAAAGCTCCCATCTTCGACCAATTCCTTCTTGCGAATCTTGTACGTC
>JBGCES010000776.1:0-3869 GCA_045106545.1 Saprospiraceae bacterium | reverse complement strand
GCGGCTTCATCTTTAGAAAAAGAAAAAAGAGGATACTCCATCCCGACTACTGCGCCAGGATGAAGTCCCATTTCACCCAAATAGGCGAAAGTAAGTGTAAAAGTTTTCGTAGCTGTCTGACTACAAACTAGACCAATGTGGAACAGACTAAAAAATAATATAGTGGTAAAGATTTTCATTAAAAGGATAAGATTTGTAAAGTGAAACATCAACTTCTTTCTACTCACAAATGTAAGTAGTCCCAAAGTAAATATTCACCTAAATAACTGAATGACAATCGATTAGGGGTAAGTGACAAAAAAAAGGGGTGAGTGACAAATGGAGGGGCAAGTATCACTGTGGTAATTCTGCTAATAGAGACTTAGCGCGTTGGCGAGAGAGTGGGATAGGAGTGGTGGCGGGCGGTTTCAAGTATAATTGATAACCTTGTGCATTGCCTTTCACCTCCAGAATTTGAGTGAGATGTACTAAATAAGAACGATGACAACGACGGAAGGATGGACTAGTTAATTGCCGTTCAATCTTGGCGAGTGAGGAACGCAGCAGTTCCCGCTGTAGCTGATGCTCTTTTTGAAAATATATTTCAACGTAATTATTCGCCGCTTTCGCAAAAAAGAAATCTGAGGTTGCAATAGTCAACTGAGTCTGTTCTTTTTCGTCTTTTAAAATAATAGTTGTTGCCAAATTAGCTGGTTGAGCTTGCGGTAAATTTTCAGTTAACACGACCGCTCCCTGTGCGTTGCGCTTAAATTTGATCAAATAATCAATCAAAGTCACTATGAAAACGGGAATAAAAGCGATAGAAAGTACCATGAAATAAAATTGAAACGCTCCACCCAAAGTCGGCGTACTATTTATTCCCCACGAAAGGTACACATAACAAAAAAGGAAAGTAAAACTCAGCGGTAATAGAATAAATAATAGTTGTTTGCCAACTGTCCAAATACGTTCATTGAAATAATTTGGAAACAAAAGCGGTAAAATGATGTGTACAGCTGAAAAAGTCAAAAAGGTAATCAGACCATAACCCGCTAAGAATAGATTTTTATGCGGCATTTCCATCTGTTCGGTACCAAATGGCTGAAAAATGATTAAAAAAAGTGCCACAAAAGTACCAACCAGTGCTAGTCGTAGTGTTTGAACGCGCCAACTCGTCAGTAGCGGATAAGGCTGACGAAGAAAAGATGTTTTTAGCAAAGTCATTGCCATATTCTATTTACAGGGGAGGAATCCCAAGTTTCGTTTTTTTGAATTACTTTCGTGCCTAATTTCGCGGAATCATTTTTGTATTATATATTTTACAAATAGGTAACGAATATTATCAGTTATATTGAAATTCAGACTAAAATTTTAGTAGAATACTAAGTATATACTAACAGTTTCTCATATCTTTAAAAGTTATCCTAAAGAAGTCAAGCATAACCCTGCGGGCGGCAGGTATTGTACTGTTTGAGCGGAGCGAGTTTACAATACTAGAATTTTTGGTTACTTTTTTTTCAATGAAAAAAGTGACAATGCTCCACAAAGACATAAATTTTAGGTTTACTTGGATAGTTTTATAAAAAACTAATGGTTTTATTTGTTAGTCAACTTATAAAAAATCAACAATTCCATGCAAGATAATAACACTTACGTAGCCATTATGGCTGGTGGCATCGGCTCTCGTTTTTGGCCAGCAAGCCGCACGACTAGACCTAAACAATTCCTCGATATTTTAGGCGTTGGCAAGTCACTAATTCAAATGACTTACGACCGTTTTTTGAAATTGTGCCCCAAAGAAAACATTTTTATCGTTACCAACGGTATGTATAAAAATTTAGTCAAGGAGCACTTACCAGATTTGACGGATAATCAAATTCTCTGTGAACCTTCGCGCAATAATACCGCGCCCTGTGTCGCATATACCGCTTTGAAACTAGAAAATCTGAATCCAGACGCCAATTTGATCGTCGCGCCTTCGGATCATATCATTTTGAAAGAGGAGGCTTTTGTAGAAAAGTTGCAACAAGCATTAGCATTCACTGCTAATAATGACGCGTTGCTAACCTTAGGTATCCAACCTACTCGCCCCGATACGGGCTACGGCTACATCAATTTTCAAACCAAGGGCGCTAATGGTGTCCATAAAGTGGTCAAATTTACGGAAAAACCACAGTTGGAAGTTGCCAAGTCGTTCGTAGAAAGTGGAGACTATCTATGGAATGCGGGCATTTTTGTGTGGAGTGTCAAATCATTACTGAATGCCTATCAGAAATACGCAAAAGATATTTACGATATATTAAATCAGGGTGGTGACCAGTACAATAGCGCAACGGAACAAGCATTTATTGATAAAATGTACCCGACGACACCTAGTATTTCCATTGATTTTGCCATCATGGAAAAGGCGGATAATGTTTATACTATTCCTGCGGAAATTGGCTGGTCGGATCTAGGTACGTGGGCATCATTGCATGATACTTTAGACAAAGATGAACAACAAAATACATTTGCAGGCGCGAAAGTATTTGCTAAAAACACTAGCGATTGTCTCGTGCAAGTACCTAAAGGAAAACTAGTCGTCATTAAAGGTTTGGAAAATTATATGGTCATTGATAATGATGATGTACTGTTAATTTATCCTAAATCTGATGAACAAGAAGTTAAAAAAGTAACCGCCGAAGTGCGTGCAGCAGGGGAGGAGCGATATTTGTAAACCCACAGTGGGGACACATTGGGAGGACAGACATTCCTGTCTGTCTCACACGTGAGCGAATTGACAGACAGGAATGTCTCCCGCAATTCTGACGGGACAAGTTATCCTCCAGAGGTGTTAAAATCTCGTTAGCTTTAGTATCTTTACAAAATAAGAACGTCTAAAATACGGTTTCTCCCTCCAAACGATGATTCAAATGATTCATCATTCCTAATTCATCATTTATCATTTATCATTCATAAAAATCCTATGAAAAATAGCGTATTACTCTTTGCATTATTATTAAGTGTGTCCTCAATGTGGGCGCAATTAACAAATTTATCATCCGTTTCTGCCAATTTTCTAAATGCATCTGCTACGACTAGCGAGTTGACATTGGGTATGACCAATAAAACCACCAAAAGCGGAACGGAAGTAACCGTCGATGTTTATAATCAAAATATGGCGGAAGTGCTAAGCATGCAATACAGCATGAAGTGGAATCCAAAGGTGTTGAAATTCAAAGAAGTACGTCAATTTGGTTTACCTGCTTTATCCAAAGACAATTTTGGTAAGCATTTGACCCCAAAAGGTCAATTAACGATAGCGTGGTACGATGAAAACCTACGCGGATTAAGTATTCCTGCTGGACAGGTATTATATCAGCTCGTTTTTGAAGTGGTTGGTAAAGCTGGCGATAAAGCATTTATCAATATCGTAGATTATCCAACGGTAATAGAAGTTAGTAATCCAGCCGGGCAGATTATTGACTTAAAAGGTGGAGTAGGTACCATTAAAATTCAATAAAACCCACAGTAAGTACACCTTTGCGGTAAACTTATTATTTATACGAATGAAAAAGGAAGTATGCTACGGCTGCTTCCTTTTTTATTTGCATCTAATTCTAACCTCAGTAGTTTTTATAAAAACACCTCCCATTTCTCTTTTAAAGGTATTTATATACTTTACTTCTTTTAATTATTTAGGTATTTATTAGCTCATAATGAACTGATAATCAGCTATTTACAAACATTCATGTGTACATAAAGTGGGTGTTTAGTGTTCTTACTGTGGGTGAATTGTGTCTGATCTGTGGGTAAATATGTGTTATTGAAGTGGGTGCATAGTGTACCTGTTGTGTAGTTAGAGGTGTCTATGATGGGGGAGAGTCGTGTACGAGAAGTGGGAACAGTGT
>JBGCES010000775.1:0-3385 GCA_045106545.1 Saprospiraceae bacterium | reverse complement strand
ATTTCCCCTTAAAATGTTCATCTATTTTTAGAATACAGCCAACTTGATGGTTCATCAAATGAAAACAAATCGCGGCACCTTCTGCTAGATAGTTCCATTGATTTTTAGAGGGAATTTTACGAATATTTGTTAGTTTCTCGAGTTGTATGTTATAAATCATAAATTCTTACGTTCTCATAATATGTAGAACTATTCTTTTCAAAGATAATCAATTCTCTTTTAATCTAAAATCTTGCACTTTCCCTGCACCCAAAAACCGATACCGCACCCCTACAATCTCATTATCCATTCCTTCTTCTAACGCCACTTGATAAGCCAATTTTCCCTCCACAAAAAAGCGTAACCAACCATCCTTTCCTGTAATACGTATGGCTACGGGCTTAGAAAAATCTACCCCAAACGCCGATAAATCCTCGGTTTTTCCATCAATAAAGTGTCCAAGTGCCAGCAAACGATTCTCGGCTATACAACCCGGAATAGATAAGTCAATAATAATGACTTTACCTGAGCAGAGTAGCAAAATTTCTGTCTTTTGACAAGCGGCTGCACCTTCGCTAAAGGTATTTTGTACCGTCGTAGAGAACTCAAAATCATTCACCCGTATTTCACCAAAATCTTTTACATAATGTAAACTCACCCATTGGTTTTCCGAGCGCGGATCTAAGCCACTTTTGTTTAATAAATCCGTACCGATACCATAGCCACCGTCCTCCAATTGAATTTCTTCTTTAGGGAAGTAAACTGGTACGGGCGATTGTTCCGCTACGCCTAGCCAGTCATTAGTTGGAATATAAACGGAATGTTCCTGCATGATTTGATCATTGACGACCAACTTAGCATCATAATAGCCTGGATAGTAGTAAATACTGGTTGCGATACGCCCATTTTTATCTATGACTTGCCGTCTTTCACTATCCCAATTTTGCTGGATTTCTACAATATCGTTCTCATTAACTGCCGTCGCGTCGTATTCAAAAATGACAGAATTGGGCAGCCCTTCCGCTACTGGGCGACTCTTAAAGGTAAAATCACTAGGCTGTAAATCTGCTGAAAATTGATTGGGTAAAAAGCCAATTAGCACAATGCCGAGTGATAGTACGCCGAAGGCGATCCACCAATTTTTTTTAGGCAATTCTTGTGGAGTAGATGCAGCGGGCGAAGGCTTTGGTGGTTGAGTTTTTGGTGCTGATGTAGGGAGTTGTATTGACCGCCAATTATTGAAACCAGCGAACTGTGCGAGCGCATCCAAAGTATTCAAATTGGGCTGCGAAGCATATTTCACTTTTCCCCAAACGCGCTTGAGCGTCGTGCTACTCAGCAGCGTTTCCGTTTCTTCTAAAATGTCTTCGCTTAGTTGCTCAAAATCACGGGTTTTCCAGTCGCTACTACTGCCCCAACCAAGCTTTTGCTCGATTTGTTGCAAACAATAACGCAATTTGGGATCGGAAATTCTGTTTTCTAAATTATTCATTATCAACGGGTTAACGCCTTGCACAAATTTGTACAAACTTGTGATTAGCGTGAATGGCATTAGACGAGCGCGCATTCTACCTTTGTGTAAAGTTAATAAAGATTCTTTGACAAATTTTGATAAAATGTTTTCGCACGATGTCTTCCCGACATCGCACGTATTAACATTAAAACACGAACAATGTCTGGAAGACATTACTCGAAGATGCAAAAATTGTCAAAGCGCCTTAATAAATAGTCAATAAAACAAAAGTAGTATGAATAGCAATATTTCAATCCACATTATCACCATTTTAGCACTGACCTTAACGGGTTGCGCAGTACAAAAAGTCGATTTAAGTGAATCTAATTTAGAGGTTATTAATCGGAAAATTATTACCACTGATAATACTGCCAATACGATAGTCATGAATGCTCAAAAGAGCGACGGCTTAGCTATCCTTTCGGGGACAGACTTTGCAAGTGGTACGATTGAATTAGAATTGAAAGGTGAAAACACGCCTGGAAAAAGTTTTGTAGGTCTTGCGTTCAATATCCAAAATGATTCTACCTACGAAGCCATTTATTTCCGCCCTTTTAACTTTCAATCGCCCAAAGCAATACGCCGACAACACTCCATCCAATACATCTATCATCCAAAAAATAACTGGCGATACTTACGCACCAATTACGAAGGACAATACGAGGCGGAATACGTTAGGCAACCCGCCCCCGAAGATTGGTTTGCTACTAAAATTGTAATTACTGCCGATAACGTTACGGTCTATGATCGGCAGACGGGAACGGAGTTATTATCCGTCAAAAGAATAGCCAAACAGACCTCTAATCGCATTGCGCTATGGGCAGGCTATAACTCAAAAGGAGAATATCGAAATTTGATTATCCGTAAATAATTAAAGTGGCGTAAGTCGTTCATTATGAACGTTTTGCCACAATTTGATAATCAAACAATTTTCTCCATTTGCTTACCATGTCTTCAATAAAAAATCACCTGCAATGCGCATTCATCATTATCTGACATACATTACTTTTTTTCTTTTTTTAACCTTGCTTTTAAACGCACAGCAAACCATCAGCGGCACCTTATTTGACGACGAGCGCGTGCCGTTGGGGTTTGCTAATGTCCTCTTGCTGACGGCAACGGATAGTACATTTATTGGTGGCACGACGACGGCTACTGATGGTACTTTTTCGTTAGCGGTTGAGCGGGAGGGCAGTTTTTTATTATCTGTTTCGGCAATTGGTTATGCAGATACGACCACGCCCGTTTTTAAGTTAAATCGCGAAAATCCGACTAAAAATTTTGCTGAATTAATGATTGGAGCAACCGCGATAGATTTAGCTACGGTGCAGGTAGTTGCCGAAAAACCCGTTTTTGAACGACGCATTGATCGGACGGTGGTCAATGTCGAAAATACTATTGCCGCAGCGGGTGGAACAGCCTTAGAAGTGTTGGAACGTTCGCCTGGGGTAGTGGTCAGTCGAGCAAGTAATTCAATTGCAATGTTTGGTAAAGATGGCGTAAATGTCATGATTAATGGTAAGCTAAATTACCTGCCTAACGATGCTTTGCTTGATTTTTTAGCGGGTCTAAATGCGAACGATATTAAAAAAATCGAATTGATTACGACTCCGCCAGCCAACTTCGACGCGCAGGGCAATGCAGGATACATCAATATTGTTTTAAAAAATAATCCCGACGATGGGTTTAATGGAAATTATGCGTTGACCGCAGGTGTGGGACGTGGCGCATTAGCCAATGGCAATATTGGGTTTAATTATCGTCGTAATCAGCTTAATCTTTTTGGTAATTATGCTTATAATTTTACGACGCAAGATCAATTTTCAGATTTGTTGCGACAGGCGGGTACAGGCGATAATGTTTTAGAAACTATTATTACTAAATAACGAGATA
>JBGCES010000774.1:0-2117 GCA_045106545.1 Saprospiraceae bacterium | reverse complement strand
ATTTATCTTTCATCATTTCTTAAAAATCACTTCCCGATTTTTCAAATGATGATTTTTCTGAATGAATAATTTTTATTCGACAAAACTTAGCGAAGCGATCTCACGACCGTAGGAAGTAATTATCAATTGAAAAATTCAAAAGGGGAAGTTATTTTTTAATCAATATTGTGTATGAATATTTGGGTAGCTTTTATCATCTTAGTCGTCATTCTGCTGGCATTTGACTTGGGTGTATTGAATCGAAATCCGCACAAAGTGACGACGCGCGAAGCGTTGAAGTGGACTTCCTTGTGGGTGAGTTTAGCACTAGCTTTTAGTGGGTTTATTTACTATGCTTACGATACGAATTTATGGGGCATCGGACAAGAAGTAGGAACGCCCTTAGCGGGAAAAGAAGCTATGTTGCTTTATCTCACCGGTTATTTAGTAGAACAGTCGCTGAGTATTGATAATGTCTTTGTCATTGCAGTTATATTTACTTATTTCCAAATTCCGCCAAAATATCAGCACCGCGTTTTGTTTTGGGGTATTCTTGGAGCGGTTGTTTTCCGGGGAGTCATGATTGGAATTGGTGCATTTCTAATTGCGAAGTACGCGTGGATTATGTACGTTTTTGGTGCATTTCTACTCTATTCTGCTTATAAAATGGCAACTAGTGGCGACGAACCCGTTGATCCCGATCAGAATCCAGTTATCCGTTTAGTAAAGAAAATCTTCCCCGTTACGACACATATGGACGGCGAGAAGTTCTTCATTCGTCGCTTAGGTGTAGTTGCTGCAACACCACTTTTTATCGCCCTGATGGTGATTGAAACGACAGATATTATGTTTGCGGTAGATTCCATCCCTGCGATTTTTGCCATTACCACCGACCCATTTATTGTGTTTACTTCCAATATTTTTGCGATATTGGGACTACGCTCCTTATATTTTGTATTAGCGGCGATTTTAGAAAAATTCCAATACCTGAAATATAGTCTGGTATTCATCCTTGCTTTTGTGGGTTTAAAAATGCTAGCCATAGAATTTGTGCATTTACCGCCTTGGGTATCCTTGGTCGTTATCGCGATTGCTTTGACTGGAGGGGTTATTTATTCGCTTTATATGGATAAAAAGTACGGTCACGCAGCGGTTCACATGCCTGAAGACAAAGCATCACAAATGAAAGAAAGTGACGAAGTGAAAGCATAATCGTCTTTATAGTAGTCTATTCACCTAAATTTATTTTAAGATGAAAAACTGGTTTCTGCTCTTTGCCTTATTTACATTTAGCCAGTTGGCAACTGCGCAATTACACTCTTACGATTCTTTCGTACAGGAAGAAGAAAAAATGATGTCAAAAGGAAGTAATAATGGTTTTACCATTACACTATCAGGCATTAACAAAGACATGGCGGAAGACGTTTGGAAGAAATTTTCAAAAACGTATGACGTGCGTGCTAAGCGCGATCGCAAGACGAAAGAATACTTCGCGGACAATGCGCAGATTGGTGAGATGAGTAATAATCCAGTGGATATTTACACCACGTTTAGCCAAGCAGATACGAATACTGTAGTTAACTTTTGGTTCGATTTAGGCGGTGCTTATCTATCTTCTGACTTACATAACGAACAAGTTTCAGCGGCCAATACTGTCTTACAATCTTACGCTTTTGCGGTCGGTAAAAAACGTGCAGAGGAAGAATTGAAGGTAGAAGAAAAAGTGGAAAAAGAACTGGAAAAGCAATTTGAGAAATTGGAAAAAGAAAATAAAGAATTCCACAAACGCATCGAAGAAGCAAAGGAATTGATTGCTAAAATGGAGAAAAATATTGAAGTGAATTTAGAGGAACAAGAGAAGAAAAAAATGGAAATGAATACTCAAAAAGAGGTAATCAAAGTAAAGGAAAACGTGCTATCAGAATTCAACTAATTTCTGATTATCAATATTTACCATTGAAAAAGTCCGCATTGCTCAATTGTGAGCAATGCGGACTTTTTTATGGTACTAAAACGTGCGCTGTCGGAAAGACAGCGGACGTTGGCTAGATTTAAAAGCCAAAATTTAAACTCATTACTTCTACGTCGTCCACATTAAAAACAGAGCGATCAATTGCACCGTCTTTTTTGATGTTTTT